>CANQOE010000072.1 GCA_947625315.1 uncultured Bacilli bacterium
CGATTGCTTTCTTTTTTAATTTGATATAAGAATTGATTAAATAAGACTACACCACCGGAAAAGTCTACCCCAAATAAAGTGGCATCGCCAGGGTCTTTAATGCTATCAAAAACAAAAGGATACATCGCAGCCAAAGTAATAGATGGAATTGGTGTTCCAATCCGGGATTCAATATCTTGTTTGGGAAATATTGGTAACATTGATTTAATAACTTTTTCTTGTTCAAATATTAAACTGATACCACGCATTCCTAAAGCATCTAAATAATTTTTAACTTGCATTTTTTTCAAATCTAATTCTTCTTTAGAATCGGCACTAATCATAATATGCATTTGAAAATCGAAAATTCGAGCTTGAGTCGCGGCGAGCATCGAAATAAATTGCTCTAAAGATTCATAATCTTGTCTAATGCGCTCTTGAATAGTTTTATCGCGTTCAGTTTGATGACGAGCTTTTAAATCGGCAATTTCTTTATTTAACATTTTTTGAAGAGTACTAAATTCAATGGGAATATGTTTAATCGCCACTTTAACCCCATTAATGGAAGTTATATCTGATAAATAACCTATATAAATACTTTTAGGATAACTAATAATAGTTAGAGTTGTACAATATTTTCCTCCTAAAGTAAATTCCGTTGGTTTAAACTCTATTCCTTTGGGAGCTAATTCACTTTTTAAACTCATTTTAATAACCTCCCATCACTGTAGAGAATCCAGTATGGCTTCCCCCATTTAAGAAATTATCTAAAATCATACGCAAATCATCATTACTAGTTTGACCACTGTTTAAACCAGAATTGGCTAAACCACTTATAAGCGTATGAAGTTTCTTTTGAATTAATTCCATTCTTTTTTCTTTAAATAAAATGAAATATTCGGTATCTACAACATTGTATTCGGCACTCATAAATAAATTAGCTTTATTAATATCTTGCATAATTAATTTTTTACTAACATTAGATTGAGAATTATTATATAAAAGTTGTAAATTAGATAAATAAAGACCAATATCAACAGGACGGTCGGCAATGATTAACCAAAATTCAAAATTTAAGGAATTATAGAAATTACGTAAATTACCGACGATAGCATTTTGTAAGCCTTCTTCGGCAATAAAAATATTACGTGGATATACTTTAACACCAGTTACATATTCCCCAGTATCTAGTTGAATCATGCCATTTAATATTTGTTTTACGGTTATCCATTCTTCAGATATACCAAAATCATTTTTCGCCATTTAGATACCATCCTCTCCAAACATATCTTCTTTTATTACTATAAAATGTATATACATTGACAATAAATTGTAAAACATTATGATAATTAGCTATAGGTAAAACTAAAAAGCCGGTTATTAAAGTTGGAGCTAATATTAATAACATTAAACCAACATTAACATCTCGAATAAAAATTAATAAGGCTAAAGTAATAGTAATACCGGTTCCAAATAAAACTAAATCCACAGGTGTAAAAAAACCTAATATTAATTGAGATTTTTTAGAATTTGCAGGAATTATATATCGATTATTCACTTTATTCCCCTCCAACTATATAGAATTATATCATAAATTATTTAAATAAACAATAAAAAAAGAAGATTTTTAGTCTTCTTAACAACATCTTCTTTCGTAAACGTTTTGAACTTCGTTTTCTTCACAACAAGAATAAGTTGGAGTATAAGTATGGCGATAAATATGATGATTTATAATGCGAGTATTACATGGCATAATATGGGGTACTTGATGGCATATATAGCGATTAACTACAGTTTCTTGAGGGCATTCATATACAGGAGGACATACTACTCCTGGAATAGTTTCACTAACCATAGGACGACAACAATCCATATTCATCATATTAGGATCCATAGCAGTCGCAAATTCAGTGTAATTAGCTTCTCCTATTTTATCAGAGCAACCACAATCGCGATTCTTATTTATTTTCATTATTTTCAATTCCTTTCTAATTTATTGTATTCCAACCCTTAAGCATTGACTAGGTATTAACCTAAAATAGGCCAGAAAAAAAGCTGCAAGAAAATTACAACTTATTCACTAAAGAAATCATCATAGAATTCATCATCGGTAATCATATTATCATTCACAATAATACTATCCGCATCAACATTAATTTTAGGTTTAGGTGGCTCTTCTAAAACTTCCGCTTTAGCTTCCTCAATTGGTTGATATTCTTCTAGAGGTTCTTCTTTAGGCTCAACTTTTGGTTCAGAAACAACATTTTTTTCCATTTCTTTTTGGCGAGCTTCTTCTTCATCCAATTCTTTTAGACGGCGATCAATATCTTTCATCATTGCATCAATATCATCATCACTTAAACTGCTCATAGGTTTATCAAACATAGGGTTATTAAATGGAGATGGACTATTTAAGGGATTAGGATTACTAAAGTTAGGGGCAAAAGGATTTATTCCTCCCATTAAAGGATTTTCAAAATTAGGACTAAATTGATTAGGCATATTATCTTTATTTTCCAAATTATTCATCATTTGTTTACGTTTTTCTTCAGTTACATATTTTTTGACATCAAATAATTGAATTTTTTGGGTTTCCCGAGTTGGATAAGCAACTTCTTCCCGAGTAATTCCCCAATCCATTTTAAAATCAGGTTCTAATTTCGTTTTAAATGGATTTTTTCTTAAACGGATAATAATCGCTTCAAATAATTTTAATTTTTGTAAATCCGAAATAGTTACTAAAGGCGTAGAAGCAGTTTTATCTTTTTCTTTACTTTTTACTTCGCCACACATTTTACTAATTTCTTCTAAGGCGGCAAGTTCAGTACTGATTAAGTAAACTAAATTACCACAGTTACCTTTAATAATTTCGGCAACTTCTTTACCATAGACATCGTTTAATTGGGCAAAGTTTTGAATGATAAAGGTAAAACGAATATCCCGAGAACGAGCCGCACTAACCATAGAATCGACATCTTTTAAAGGTGGCATATTGGGAAACTCATCTAAGATAAAATTAGTTCGAAATGGTAATTTACCACCATTTTCTTGGGCAACATCTATTAAAGTTTCATAACATTGTTTAATAAAGATAGTCATTAAAGCATGATAAGTCTTTTTTTCATCATGAATAACCATAAATACTGCCGTTTTTTCTTTACCAATATCTTCCATTTTAAAATCACTATAAGAAAGCATTTCACTTAAAGTTTCTCGTGAAGAAAATAATCTAATCTTTTGTCTAAAAGTAGATAAGATACCACCTTTTGTTTCACTTGGAGCATTTATCGTATTAGAAGCAAAGATATAAGGTGAAGATTCTTGGCCTTTTAAATTAAAGTATTCTTTAATATAAGTACTGGTAGCATAACGTTCTTCCCCAATACTACTCATGTAGTTAATACTATTTAAATTAACTTCTTTTTCTTCAGCATCATAAAATAAACCTAAAGCTAAACCGGAAAAATAATCGGCGGCACTCTTTTCCCAGAAATCCGAATCATTACTCTTTTTAGTTTGGTCATATAAAATATTTAAAGCCACATCATCTAATAATTCGGTAGATTTATCAACATTCCCTTTTTTAAAATAACGATATGGTAAAGTTAGTGGATTCCAAGCATTGCCTAAATTAGGTTCCCGGAAATTTAAAACAATTATTTTATAGCCTCTTTCTTTTAAAGTAGAAGCGGCATATTTATATATTTCGCCTTTAGGGTCAGTAATAATCATTGATTCCCCTTTTTTAGCTAATAAATTAACCATTGGTTTAACGACTGTTTGGGTTTTACCAGATCCAGTAGAACCAATAACTAAATTATGATATTCCCCATTATCGACATATATTTCTTTCCCATTATTAATTAAGGGAATACCAGCAGCATCTAAAGTTTCAGCTTTAGGATTAACTTTTTTAACGCCGGCATCAGTTTTAATTTCTTTAGCTGTTGCCCATCTGGCATAACCACTTTCTTGTTTTTCGCCAAGTTTTATACCAAAGCCTTTACCTTTATCTTTGCTAAAAACATAAGATGTAACACTTGTAAAGATAATAATTAAAGCTACAAAAAACATAAATAAAGTTATACCAAGATATTCTTTAGTAAAGGCCCTAAAAGGTAGTAAACCATAAAATTTTCCTTCATTTATAAATGATGAAAAATTTAAAACGGCAATAGCACATAAATATAATAATAAGACACAATATAAACAAAATATAAAAAAGTCCTTTGGGGATATTTTAAATTTCATAGAATCCTCTCCTCTAACAAAATATTATACTACAAAACATTTAAAAAGTAAAAGTATTTTTATTATTTAACATTACCAAATCTTCGATCACGATTTTCATAGATAAATAAAGCTTTATTAAATTCACTTTTAGAAAAGTCGGGAAATAAAGTATTTGTAAAATAAAACTCCGTATAACTCATTTGATAAAGCATAAAATTACTAACTCTTAATTCGCCACCGGTTCTTATTAATAAATCAATGGGTGGTAAATCTTGATATAAATATTTAGAAAATAATTCTTTAGTAACATCATCTTCTTTAATTTTACCATTTACAATATCTTCATGAATTTTTAAAGAAGCATCAACTATTTCTTCTTGACCACCATAATTAAAACAAATATTTAAAATACCGGCTGTATTTTGTTTGGTATTATCTTCAATATATTCCATAGCTTCAATTACATCACTTCTTAAATTAATTTTACGCCCACTGAAAACAACTTTAATTCCCTTCTTATTTAATTTGGCAAATTTAGTTTTAAACATTTTAATAAATAGATCCATTAAATAATTAACTTCTTCAGCACTTCTTTTAAAATTATCGGTAGAAAAAGCATAAACACTTAAAACTTCGATTCCCGCATCTATGGCATGCATAGCTAAATGTTCAAGGATTTTACTACCTTCTAGATGACCCGCACTGCGTTTTAAACCTCGTTTTAGAGCCCATCTACCATTGCCATCCATTATAATTGCTACATGTTTTGGTTTCATATATTCATCTGCTTTCTTTTTTAAATTATAACATAATTATTGATTTATTTCTATAAACTTGCTATAATTTTAGTATGCTGATTTAGTTTAGTGGTAAAACGGAAGCATGGTAAGCTTCAGAGGACTGTTCAATTCAGTCATTCAGCACCATTTTGCGAAAAAACCTCGAGTTTTTCGAGATTAAATATAAAAACTACTCTCAAAATTAAATTGAAAGTAGTTTTATTTTGTTAATTTATAAACATACTTGCATATGGACGACCAATATGTGTGAACAGTTTAATATTATCTTTTTTTAGGTTTAGGTATCTCATTATATTGTTCTGTAAAATTAGAAGCAATCATTTTAATAGAATCCATATATGGTTGTACTGCCTTCATTTCTTCTGATGATAATATTTCCGTAATTTCACGTTTTTTTTCAATTCTATTTTCATCTGGAAAATATCCTTCACAATAAACATAAATTGCTGTTTTAACTATTGCACTTCTTAAAAACTGGTCTTTAACTTCTTTTTCTGACATAAATAATCACTCCTTTGTTTATATAGTATATCATAAATTATTTATAATAAAAAGTATTTATTTTAAAATAACTTCTTAATACTAATCTTTTTAAGTAATTATAACAATATTAAATGATTATAAATTTTTTTATTTTATCGATTATAAGTCCAATATCTTTTTAATAATCTATTAGATTCTTTTTCAAACTTTTTAGGTTTTAATATTAATTCTCCTTTTGCAAGAATGATATCTTCAATACTATTATTTAAAACATTACCATAATTATATAAATTTTCTTGATTTTTAATTGAAGCATCACATTCGGTAACTATTCCATTGGGGTTAATTGTTACTAAAGGACCAATATTACATAATCCGTTTTCTCTATTGAATTTCTTATTTTTATCTACATATGTTATTAGGGGTCTTATTGGTCTTAAAGGAACTGTTAATTTTTCATCTAAATTTATAGCAAAACCTTCTCTAAATAATTTTTGTTTAGTATTTCTATAACCATAAAAATATTTACTTTCTTGGTATTTTTGTAAATTTTCTAAAAATTCTTTTTGAATTTTTAATTTAGAAATTTCGTCTAAATGATATTTATCTAAAGATATGGCAAGTAAAGCATTAACACTTTTACTACCTATATATCTATTTATTTCTTCTAATAATTCTAATAATCTTTTAGAATATATTGTTCCGTTTATGGTAATAGTAAATTCGTCTATTGGTATATGTTTTTCTATTACATAACTTATTATTTTTTCTAATCTATCTAAAGAAAGAGTGGGTTCTCCACCATTTATGGCAAGATTACCAATGCCTTGAATTTGATTTAATGTAGCCTCTATTACTTTATCAGACATACAATCATTGTTTTTTTCACCTCTTAAACAATGAGAACAATTTAAATTGCATTTATTAGTAATTATTAATGCTAAATTTTGAATATAACATTTCCTCATAATACTTCTCCTAAAATTAAGATGTATTATAACATAACCTAAAGAATTTGTAAAGTTGCCATAGACATTAGGTCGTGTTTTCAAACTATGGGTGTAAATAAAAAATAAACTTGCTAATCATATATTTTTATGCTATAATGAATGTGTCAAGGAAACTTGCATAAAATAAAAAAGGATATACTTAACTTTCGCGTGGTTA
>CANQOE010000073.1 GCA_947625315.1 uncultured Bacilli bacterium
ATATAAATATTATATAAATTTTTAATACTTATTTCTCATACTATGTATATGGGAACTTACAATTTTTATTAGTATTTAAAATAAAATACTTGTCAAATAATTTTTTTTATGGTATTATGTATATAGATGAAGGAAACTTCATAAAATAAAAAAGGATACATTTGAATGTGGGATCAAATGCTTCCCATAAAATTGGTTGGCACCTGAAATCAACAGTGGTTGAAATCAGATGCTTTTATTATTTTAAAAGTAAAATTAATACAATTAATAATAGTAATAATATTACGATAAATTGAGAATGTTCTCTTTTTGTCATAAATATCACCACCTTTCTTTAAAGAAAGGGGAAGCACCTGATATTTTCAAATGTATCTATATACATTATACTAAACTTTTAGCTTATATGCAAGAAAATATTTAAGAAAAGATACAAATAAATCTAAACATTTTAATAATGATGTGCTATACTTATAATGAGGTAGCAGTATGTCCAAAAGAAAAGTAAAAAAATATAATAAATTTATTTTTATCGTAATACTATTGGGATTAGCTTTAATATTTATTTTTAAGTTTTTTAAAAAAGAAAATACTCCTCAAGTTTTTAGTGATACTGAAGTTAAAGAAAAAATACCGATTGGAGTTATGCCTGAAGAAGTGTATGGAGTTAAAGTTAAATTAATACCTAGTGGGACAGAAGCTCGAACAGGACAAAAACGGATAATTAAATATATTGTTCTTCATGAAACGGATAATACCGATTATGGGACAGATGCGAAAAATCATGCCACATATTTAAGTTTTAATAATACATCGGCTACTTCTTGGCATTATACAGTTGATGACCATGAAATATATCATCATATACCTGATGATGAACGAGCTAATCATGCGGCAAATAATGAAGGAAATGAATATGGTATAGGTATTGAGCTTTGTGTTAATAAAAATGGCGATTTTGATCAAACTTTTGATAATGCGGCTAAATTAGTAGCTTATTTATTAAAAGCTTATGAATTAGATATTGAAGATATTAAAACCCATCGTGATTTTAATGGGAAAGATTGTCCCCATATAATTTTTAAAACTAATAGATTAGAAGAATTTAAAAATAAAGTTGAAGAATATATGAATAGTTAATTATTTCTTATTTAATTGATTTTTGATGTTTTCTAATTCTTTTTGAAGGTGTAATACAGCATCTAATAATAAATCTACTTCATCTCTTTGATTTTGATTAGATTTATTTCCGGTATAGGCAGAACCGCCTCTTTTAGCTTGGGAAGAATTAATATTTAAGTTATAATTATCCATTCGTGATTCAATTAATTGTTGTTGGGCAGCGCTTGTTAAAATAAATTGCGATACTAACATTAACCAGTTACCAATAGAGTTTTGTTCACTGGCAGAATAATCACTAATACAAGCAGAACCTACTAAAGTAGCTAAAAAAGAAAACGTTAAAGGGTCTAAATTAGGAGGAAAATTATTTATTAAAGCCATATTATTCCTCCTCTTATATAAATTTATTCTAAAAAATGGAAGTTAAGAGACGATTTTTCTTGCTTTTTTAAAAGTTTTATAATATAATGTTATTGAAAGTTTAATCTCAGTTTAAATTTACTCCTTAAATTTTTACTTAGATTAAACGGTTATAATAATTAAGGAGGAAAGAAAATGGCTGTTACAAAAGAAGAAAAAGCTAAATTAATTAAAGAATTTGGTAAGAATGAAAATGATTGTGGTTCAGCAGAAGTTCAAATTGCAATTTTAACTTCGGAGATTAATGATTTAACAGAACATTTAAAAGTTCATAAACATGATTATCATTCTAACCGCGGACTTTTAATGAAAGTTGGTAAAAGAAGAAAATTATTAGCTTATTTAAAAGATAACGATGTAGTTAGTTATCGAAATGTAATCAGTAAATTAGGATTAAGAAAATAAAGGCACTATAAAGATATTTTTAGTGTCTTTTTATATTAAAGAAAAGAGGTAATTATGAAAAAAGTATTTAAATTAGATTTTTTAGGAAGAGAATTAGTTGTTGAAACAGGAGAGTTAGCTAAACAAGCTGATGGAGCAGTATTAGTAAGATATGGAGATACCGTTGTTTTATCAGTTTGTGTAATGGGAAAAGAAGTAATGGGCCAAGATTTCTTTCCTCTTCAAGTATTATATCAAGAAAAACTTTATAGTGTAGGTAAAATACCAGGCGGATTTATTAAAAGAGAAGGACGTCCAAGTGATGAAGCTACTTTGGCAGCGAGATTAATTGATAGACCTATTAGACCAATGTTTGATGAAGATTTAAGACAAGAAATTCAAGTAGTTAATACTGTTTTATCAGTTGATCCCGATAATTCACCAGTTATGGCCGCTTTATTTGGAACCAGTTTATGTTTAGGAATATCTAAAATTCCTTTTGATGGTCCCGTAAGTGGGGTAGTAGTTGGTAAAATTGGGAAAGATTTAATAATTAATCCTACTGTAGAACAAATGGAGGAAAGTGCTTTAAATTTAACTGTCGCAGGAACTAAAGAAGCTATTTGTATGGTGGAAGCCGGAGCTCAAGAGTTAAGCGAAAAAGATATGTTAGAAGCTTTAATGTTTGGACATAATACTTTAAAAGAATTATGTGAATTCCAAGAGCAAATTATTAAAGAAATTGGCGAAGAAAAAATTGAACTTGCTAAAGCAGAATTAAATGAAGAAGTAAAGAAAGCCGTCGAAGAATATGCTACAAGCGATATGTTAAAAGCTATTCAAATTAAAGACAAGCTCGAAAAATATGCCGTGATAGATGAAGTTAAAAATCGGACAATTGAAAACTTTAGTGAAATATATGCGGAAGATGAAGATTTCGAAGAGAAGATTAAACAAGTCGAAAAAATTGTCAATTTAATTGAAGCTAATGAAGTTCGAAAATTAATAACCGAAAAACATATAAGACCAGATGGTCGAGCAATGGATGAAATTAGACCATTATCTTGTTCAATTGATTTACTACCTAGAACCCATGGTTCAGCAGTATTTACAAGAGGAGAAACCCAAAGTTTAGCGACCACTACTTTAGGGGCTATTGGAGAACATCAAATATTAGATGGCCTTGGAATTGAAGACTCAAAAAGATTTATGTTACATTATAATTTTCCAGCTTTTAGTGTTGGGGAAACCGGAAGATATGGAGCACCAGGTCGAAGAGAAATTGGCCATGGAGCATTAGGTGAAAGAGCGCTTGCTCAAGTAATTCCAAGTGAAGAGGAATTTCCTTATACTATTCGGGTAGTAAGTGAAATATTAGAATCTAATGGTAGTAGTAGTCAAGCCACAATTTGTGCGGGATGTCTATCTTTAATGGCCGCAGGTGTTCCAATTAAAGCCCCTGTTGCCGGCATTGCGATGGGCTTAATTGAAAATGGTAAAAAATATACAATTTTAACTGATATTCAAGGTCTAGAAGACCATATGGGCGATATGGACTTTAAAGTAGCAGGGACTAAAAAAGGTATTTGTGCTTTACAAATGGATATTAAGATTAAAGGAGTTACCGAAAAAATCTTAAAAGAAGCTTTAGCCCAAGCTAAAAAAGCCCGGTTAGAAATATTAGATGTTATGGCTTCTGTAATTGCCGAACCTCGTAAAAACTTAAGTAAATATGCCCCTAAGATTGATACATTTAGAATTAATCCGGAAAAGATTAAAGATGTTATTGGCCGTGGTGGGGAAATGATTACCAAAATTATTTTGGAAGCTAGTCAAGTTAAAAGTGTCAATGATAAAGATGCTGTTAAAGTTGATTTAGAAGATGATGGTAGAGTAGTTATTTATCATACCGATGAAGCAATAATTCAAAAGACACGAAAAATGATTGAAGAAGTAATTAGAGAAGTGGAAGTTAATCAAATCTATACTGGTAAAGTTGTTAAAGTTGAAGATTTTGGTTGCTTTGTAGAATTATGGCCGGGATGTGAAGGTTTAGTTCATGTATCAGAACTAGATAATAAACGCGTTGATAAACCAAAAGATATTGTAAGTGTTGGCGATAAAATTATTGTTAAAGCTTTAGGCTATGATAATCGGGGACGTTTGAACTTATCAAGAAAAGCCGCTTTACCAAAAAAAGAGTTTAAAGACGAAAAGAAAAATAAATAAATAATTTAAGGGGGTTTTTATGAATATTAGAGATTTTTTGGCTAATTTATTTAAACCTAAAACAAATAAAGATATTGATTTAATAAATATAGGAAGTTTGCTTAAAATTCCTGAAAGAGAAGATTTTCTTGGTAATTTAGAGATGTTAAATTTATTAGCTAAATTAAAAAAAGAATATATTCAAATTATTTGTCAAAATAAGTATATAACGAGTTTAGATTTAGACCAAGATATAAGTAATAAATTAAATAGATCTATTGGTATATTAACAAATAATATTTTAAATGAAGATGAAGAACTAAAACAATTAACAATCAAAGATAAAGTAGAATATTTAATAAAGGCTCGAAAACTAAAATTATATCGGGAAGAAATAAAAGACTTGGAAAAAGAAGTAATTGCGAGAATTATAGTTTTAAAAGAAATATATCAAACTAGAAGATACTTTTTACTTAAAAATAAAAAAGAAGCAATAATAAATGAAATAAATAATTTAAGTAAAGTATTAGCAACTTATATGGCAAATAAAGTAGCAATTAATTTAGAGATTTTAAGTTATATAAAAAAAGCAATATATTTAACAAAAGATATAGATAAGACAAAAGAAGAAAAAATAATCAAAAGTAAAGTAATTCAACTTAAAGAGATGATAAATCTAGTATTTAAAGATTATGATTATAAAGAAAGTTATAATTTAATAGATATAGCTAGTATGGAAAAAGATTTAGAAGAATGGTCCTATGATCACAAAGATATAACAGATTTATTAAATAAGTATAATGAAGATTATTTTGATGTAGTATATTGGGATTATTATAATAAAATTAATAAAAAAACTTTAAAACGACTAAAAAATATAGAATTATTATTTTTAATCTATTATAAATATGGATATAAAAAAGAATTAATTAATATTTTAAAAAGTTTATATAAATTAAAATTTGCATGCTTAATAAAATATGATGCCATAAATGAGGCAATGGATTTAGAAAATATGGAAGACATTGAAAAAGAAACATATAAGGAAATAGTTGCTAAAAAAATAGAATATTTAGTAATGGGATTAAATGACTCTTTTAATACTTTGTTTAATATAGATGTTGCGCAAGCTAAAGATGCTATTTTAAATATTTTAAAAGAAGAAAAGAATTATTATGATTATGAAGAAATATTAACCAATAAATATTTATTAAATTTTTTAATTGCTTGTGATACAACTGAAGGATTAGATAATTTATTTAAAAAATACATGGTAAAAAAAGAAGATTATGAATATTTAGACTTTTATGAAGATGCATTTAGTTGGAATGAAGATGTATCTTTAGGAGCTATTGCTTGGTTAGCTTATTATCAAGGAAAAGATAATGAAAGTATATTGTATAATTTAGTGAATAAACATTATAAAAAAGATAATTATTATTTACCAGAAGGTTTAAGAGAAATAGATAATACAGAAAGTTCTTATACTTCTAATTGTTATAAAATTTTAAGAACAAAATTAGAATTATTTTATGAGGACATGAATGGTAAAAATTTAATTATGCCTTCAAGCTTAAGACGAATTTGCGATATTATTTTGAAAAATATAAAACTTAATAGTTTATCTCTTAATAAAGGATTAGAAGTTATGAGTTTTATGAGTCTTGATAACCAAAATTTGGAAACGATTATGATCCCGGCTTCTTTAAAAATAACACAAAAAATTGGACCTCCTTTGGTAAATGTACAGGCAAAAAGAATTTTTTTTGATGATTATCAAGATTCTAATATTTTGAATGATATAAATAATTTAATGTGTTTTTTAAGTTTATTTGTAGAAGTTAAAGATTGTGAACAAATATCTTTAGATAAATATGTTTTTAGATATTATAAAAAAGATGATCAAGTTAGAGAATATAAATATATAACCGATAATTTTGAAAAGATGGGTTATCAAGATTTTTTAGTAGTCATTGATTCAAAAGGTTATCGTATTATAAAAAAATCTTTAGACTATTATAAATTATGGGATGGTTATAAACGTTATGATGTATCTGTAATTCCTTTGTTAAGAAAGTTTACTATTTATGCTGATTATGATTATTGTTTAGAAAAAATGTATAATTATAGTTTAAATGCTTTTGAATTAGTATTTTTACAAAATAGAAAGCATTGTTTTATAATTAATACTACCATGTTAAAAAATTCATATTATTTAAATGTTAATAATCCTAAAATTGATGCTGCTAGATTTTTGGCTCTAGGATTACGAAAATTAATTAAATTAAAAGAAGAAGAAAATAATATTAAATTAGTAAGAAAAAATATTGATAATAAATAAAATTTAATATATAATCTTTTATGGGGATGGTTTAAATGATAGTTTTAAATAAAATAGAAAAAATAGGGATAGCTATTCAAGCTTTAAATAAAAGAAATGGCCGATTAGCTATTAGTGAAAACGAATATAATATTTTTTGGAATTATTTAAAGAATAAAGTTAATTTTGTTGGTGATGA
>CANQOE010000074.1 GCA_947625315.1 uncultured Bacilli bacterium
CCTCTCCTCTAAAACCCATTGTATTTATAAAAAATAAATCTTCTTCTTTAATTAATTTACTTGTTGCATGGGGTAAAAAAGCATTTCTGGCGTCTTCCTTATCCATACCTTCCCCATCATCAATGACTTCTACTTTCTCTAAGCCCCCTTTAAGCAAATGAATTATAATATTTTGGGCCTGAGCATCAATACTATTTTCTACTAACTCTTTAACAATGCTGGAACATCTTTCTACCACTTCTCCCGCGGCAATTTTATTAGCTAAAGAAGGACTCATAACTTTAATTTTACTCATAATCTTCACCACTTATATCTTTTCTAACTTCAAAATAACTAAAATTAGTTAAAACTTCGGTTGCTTTTTTAACATTCATAAATCCTATCCCCGGAATTATCAATTCATAATTTTGGGGAATAGATATACTTTCTTTCAAAGACTTATCTATAATAAATTCTTTTTTAACATTCTTTGTATTAACATATAAAGTAACTTGATTAGCTTCTTTAAAATATATTTTCCACCATCTATTTAAAACTAAAGTTGTTTTAGCTTTTAAATTATAAGAAATAAAATTTAACTCTTCATTATTTAAAGTACTAACTAAAGTGGAATAAGTAAAACCCGGAGTATCATAAACATATTTGTCTTCTATTTTTAACTTAATAAAATCAAGAGTTGTATTAGCAACTTTACTTACGACAATTTCTTTAGATATATTATTTTCTTTTAAAAGTTGATTCATAAAAGTTGATTTACCCGCATTAGTTATCCCACATATATAAATATTTTTATAATCATATTTTAAAATATTTATTTTTAAATTTTTAGACTTATTACTTAAAAATAAAACTTCTTCTTTTATTTGATAAACATCTTCTAACCATTTAATTATTTTGCTAAATTTCATTTCTTTGCGCAATATATCACTTTTACTAATAACTAAAATTTTAGGTAATTTAATTTGTTTAAAAATAGCAATAGTTTCTTTGGTTATATTTAAAAAGTCTACTAAAAAGAAGACTAAGCCTTTTTGTTTATTTATTTTGGTTAATATTTCTTTATTATCTAAAATAATTTCATCTTTTAATTCTCCATAATTTAAAAGCCTAAAGCATCTTACACAATATTTATTTTTTAAGTTAGGAGTATAGCCTAATTTTTCTTTATCTTGATCTTGCAGATTAATTCCACAACCTACACATTTACTCATAATATTCACCTTTAACTAAGATATTTTTTTTCTTCAATTTTTTATAGACAAAATGTTCAAAAAAACGATTAATTTTAGTCCAAATAAGTTCATAATCTCCAATTGGATTGACTAAAATAGAAGTTATTCCAACCCGATTAGCTCCCAAAATATCGGTAAGAAGTTGGTCCCCTATTCCAGCACATTCAAATTCTTTAAAATTATACATTTGCATTATTTTTAAATATTTCTTTTTATTGGGTTTACGAGAAGAATAAGCCACATCGACATTTAAAGCATTTTTAAAAGAAATTAAACGCTTTTTACCACTGTTGGATAAAATAATAACTTTAAAGTTTTTAGAAAGACTAATAAATAATTCTTGAACTTTTTTAGAAGGTACGACACTTTTTACGGGAACTAAAGTATTATCTAAATCAAACAATAAACACTTAATACCTTTCTTTTTTAAAGCTTGATAATCTATGTCATATATATTTTTTTGATAAATATCGGGTATGAAATTATCCATATGAAACACTCCTTAATTAATTATATCAAAACATTCTTTTAAAATCTACTTTTTATATTTCAAAAATATAAAAAAAGATTTGAATTAATTTTCTTCAAATCATTTTCTACTCAAAACTTTACTAATTGGCCGAGAATCTAATTGCTCTTGTATTCCCTTAACTTTATCAGCATTAATTTGTTTACAATAATTTCTTAAATTGCGCAATTTTTGTAAAAGTTCATATCTTGCTTTTTTAAGACTAATATATTCGGCATTTATTAAAACACTTTTATTAGAAGCATTTAAATCAATACCATTATAAATAACTGTAGGAGCTTGAACATCTCCTGTAAAATCATTATTCTTGTTATCTATTATTATACCATTATCAGATTTTAGAATAGTATCACTTGATTTAATACTTTCTGAATCTAAATAAATTTCTGGGCCAGCAATTGTTGAATTTACTAAGGACATTTCTTTGGCTTTTATATTTATTTGGCCTTGACTTTCCGCGCACAAATTTGAATTTATTATATTTACTTTATTCGTGGAAATATTTATTCCAAATCTAGTTTTACTATATTTTTTTAAATCATAACTATTGACAAATTCATCATTTATAATTGTTAATTTATCAACATCGCCATATAAAAATGAATTACCATATTCATAAAAATTAGTCCAATTAATATATTTATTATTTTCTAAAGTTACATTTGCAGCATAAAGTATTTGAAGACCATTATTAAAAGTACAATTTTTAAATATGACATTACTAAAATGCGAATATAATCTTGTAAAATTATCAAATACAATACCATCAAACATAAAATAAATTGGTTTATTTAAATTATATATTTCTTCTACTATTTTTCTTGGTTCTTCACAATAAGTATTCATGCCATTACATATAAGTTCATTAAAATTTTTTTTATTATTTTTATCTACTAATCTTTGAGTAGCATAAATAGTTATTTTATCATCTTCTTCAACAATTTTACCTAGTTTTCCAACAATTCTTTTTAAGTAATCATATCTAGCTATATTATAAATTTTAAGTCTAACTTTTTTTCGCAAATTTTTGATTATTTTATTCATTAAATATTCATCTCCCCTTGAATTTGCTGATTATTATAACATAAAAAAGAATTTTTTGCAAGTTAAACACTTTCGACTATTACTTAAAGAATTAAATGCAATTTTTTTATTGCTCTTATCTATGATGTCAATATATTTAAGTATTAAAAAAACATCATATGTTTTAATTTTACTAATATTAATAGAATGTATTTAATTTTTTTATTTAATTTTCTTTAATGATTTTCTTAATGCTTTGTATCTATATGTATTATTTAGCTCTTTTACTTTTAAAGAATTAAAAGCCATATTAGTTCCTTCTAAAATAAATACGGAATAAAAGTATGGCTTCTTTAATTCACCAATTATTTTTTCGGAAATAAACCCTTTACTTTCTCCGATTTCTTGATGATAATCGCCATTTGGCATCATAAAAGTAACGCAACATCTATAAGTAGCATTTCTATTCTTTTCGCTATTTAATTTATTTAAAAGTTTTATAACACATTGGTGTTTTGGTAAATTGGGATTTAACAAAAGTTCATCATCTGCATATCTTGCTGTGTATACACCTGGTTCTCCCCTCAAAGCTTCTACAAATAATCCTGTATCATCTGTTATAATTGGTTTTTCGATATTATGAGCTTTGCAAAAAGATAAAATAGCATTAGCTTTAATTAATGAATTTTCTTCAATAGTAGAACCAGTTTCTTCAATTTCTCCTCTATCCCATCCAATATCTGCCATACTCAATACTTCTAAATCTAAATTCATTTCATTAATAACATTTTGTAAATCTTCTGTTTTTCTTTGACTAGTTGTTCCAAAAATTATTTGCATAAAATCATCTCCTAAGCAACAAAAAAGAGCAATTTCCTGTTCAATTTGTAGTAAATAAAATTATATAAAATACTCATCATCACTAAAATTTATATTATATTTTTCTTTTGCCATTATAATTGCATCATCAATTAATTGGTTTCCTGCTAAATCAGGATAATTTAGATAATTTTTTACATTTTTTATATTTGACATAAATCGTTTGTATGTTTTTCCGTTGTCTTTGTCAGGTCTAATATAGCCGATATTTTTAATTTTTGCAATCATTCTAACTTGTGCATATTTTTCTTTTGTATCCTCTTCAACTAATAAATATCCTAAATAATTAATATCTTTAATTTCAACATTTAATTCTTCAAGATATTCTCTTTTTAAAGTTTCTTTTAGATTAGAATCAAATAATTCTGGTTTACCACCTGTTAGTTTGTATTTATTATCGTCAATTCGTAAAAGAATATTTCCGATATCTGAAAAAACAATACCATAGACTTGTCTAATATCAATGCTTGGAGGTAATTCTTTTTTAAACCAAGTAAAATTTGTCATTTAATACACCTCATTTTTATAATGGTAGTATGCATAGTTTATATACAATCTACCTGTTTTTTCTATTATTTTAACTTTTTATTGTTTTCTAACTTTTCATCATAATAATTAAACATTTTTAAAATTATATCATCACCAATTTTACTAATTCTTGAAAAATCAGACATTAAATTTTTAAATTCTTAAATATATTATAATATAATTTCTTATAATAATCAATATAACTTGCTCAAAACTTGCTCAAAACTTAATAAAATTAAAAAGTGCTAAATTTATTATTTAACATGTTTTTTATATATCTCATTAGATATTTTATCAATTTCGCCTATTTTCACTAATTAATTCTAAATCGACAGTTAATTGTTTAATGCGTTCTATTATTCTTCTACTTTTAACTTTATCAATACTATTTTTGGTATTGGCTAAATGTTGTTCTAACTCTTCAATTGTCAAATTCGAAGTAAAGAAAGTTGGTAAATGATTATTCATGCGATTTTGCAAAATAGTTCCAAGTACTTCATCTCTTCCCCATTCACTTAAAGCTTCGGCACCAATATCATCGATTAATAAAAGTGGGACATTTGACATTTCTCTAATTTTAAAACCATAACTATCCCAATCATCTTTTAAATCTTTTAAAAGTTGGGGAAAATAAACTGCGATATAATCTACTCTTTTATTTATTTTTAATTCATTTAATAACGCATAAATTAAATAAGTTTTCCCACTGCCAAAAACACCATGTAAATATAATCCTTTCAAATCTTTATATTCTTGATATTCATCATAAAAATTTTTAAGCCATTTAATTAAAGCAATTCTTTTTTTATCGCTCATATCTATTTCTTTAAAACGCGCATTAGCAAGTTCTTTAGCCGAATTATTTTTTTCTTCTCTTAATTTATCGATTTCTTTTTTATAAGCACAAGCAACATATCCTAAATCTAAAATATTATTATCTTTCTTAGGATACAAATAATAACCTTCGACTTTATTTAAACATTCGTATAAGCCCTGACATTTCTGACAATTTTTAAGCTCTATTACACTATCCATGATTAAATTAGCATTATTTTTAGCAACATTTTCTAATTTTTCTTTTTTAACTAAAGAAGCAAAATCATTATCTTGCATATATTCTAAATAGTTTTTTTGAACTTCTTCATTTAAACTACTATCTTGATATTTTTTAATACTTTGCATATTATCACCTAAAATCCTTAAATAACTCGGCTAATTCCTGAGCCTCTGCTTCACTAACTTCTTCTTTTTCAATTTTTTGATTAAACCAAATAGGAATACTGGCTTCTTTTTTATTACTATTAGGAACTTTTTCTTTCTTTTGCATCCGTTTATATTCTTTTTCCGCAAAATCCATTGCATCTTTCGCTGTTTTTAAACCAGCTCTTTTCCACTGACCGGCGATAGTTTCAACATAACTAGCCGATAGTTTATTGTTATTACATTTTAATACATAATCAATTAAAACATTAACTACTGCGGGAGTTAATTCTAAATCGATTAATAAACTTTCTAATAATTTTAAATCCCTAGCCGTAGGAATACTTCCTTTATATTTATTTCTTAAAAAGTCATAAGGAGTAGTACTTTCAAAAACCGCGATAATCCGCCCTTTTTTAGAATTATCTCCCAAAGGATTTTTTAAATAATCCGGTTGAGTTCGATATATCAAAGTTGGCAAAGTTCCATTATGGAATTGATAATATCTTCGCGCGTTCTTGCGTAACATTTCTTTATCAATTGAACCTTTATCATTAATACTACTTCTAATTAATTCGGTTATTTTTAAAGTATCTAAATCATATATATAGCTTAAATTAATAATTAATTCCCGCATTTTTTTATTAAAAGTTTTTTCATTAATTAACCCTTTAGGCATACTACTAAGTACCATATCAAAATCGATATTATTATCAATATTTAAAGGCATCGTTTCTTTACTTCGTGCTTCAATAACTGGCGCACTAGTTGAAGAAAATGTTTCATTTAAAGTTTTAGTTATATCTTGATAATCTTTTAAATCGTAATTAATTCTTTGATATATTTTTTTTAAACTATTATATTCTTTATCCCCAATATTATTATATAAAACAATATTTAAAATAGGATTATTAAAAAATTCTAAAGCACTTAAAGGGCTATATATTTCATAAATATAGGAATTGATATCCCCTTCTTTAAAATAAGTTTTCATAAGACCCATTGCTTCTAAAGATTCGCGAGCACTTTTAATAATATCTAAATCACATTTTAAAATACTCATTAAATGATGATGGGTTAATTCTTGGCTTTCATATTCTAACTTATCTAAATCACTTAAAAGTTTTAAATATAAAGATACAGAAGCAAAACCAATGATAGGTTCATAAAGATTAATTAAGTTTTTCTTATCAATCTCGGTTATAATTCCTTTATTAATTACTTTATAAGAATC
>CANQOE010000075.1 GCA_947625315.1 uncultured Bacilli bacterium
TAAATACAACACCTTATATCTATTATATCAAATTTTCTTTGCGAAAAAAATCTTATTTATTTTACTCTTTTTAACTGTAGTATTTTTTAAAATTTGACATTTTTAGTGTAAAGTGGTAAAATATACTATAAATTTAAGGGGGAAAAGGCTATGATAAATGTTTCCGCAGAATTTAATTCAACTAATTTACTTTCTATATTGCCTTATTTAGAAGAATTTGACCAACAAATAATTAAGCTTTACTATGGAATAGAGCAAGAACCTCAATCTTTATTTGCTATTGCCGATAAATTAAATTCAACTTATACTATTGTTTATGAACATTATAAAATTTTAAAATCGCAAATTAAAGAAATGTTAGCAAGTGGTATATATAAACCTCTTAAAATTACAACTAAAACTAAATACCCATATCGTTCTGAATTAATTAAACAATTATTACCATATGTCGAAGATGAATTAGATAAACAAATATTAATAAATCATTATCATTTAGAAGTTAACTCTAATTTACCCATAGATGAAAACACTTATTATCATCGTCTAAATATTTTACACTCTAAAATTGCGCAAATCTTAAAACTTCCTAATTATCAAGCCTTTTCTAGTTATGATCGCCCCATATCCAAAGAAAAAGTTCTAAGTCTTTTACCATTTTTTAATACTCATAATCAAGAAATATTATCTTTATATTATGGTTTAAATAGGGAACCTTTATCCCAAACCCAAATTGCTAAAGTTTATAATGTCAGTCGAGAAAGAATAAATAGGCTTTTTAAAACTTTAAATACTCATTTAGAAAGCTTATTAAATGCTTTAAATACTTTTTTAAAAAAAACCACTATTGCTTTATCAACCATCCAATTAAATATTTTAAAGGCTTTTTATATTGAAAATAAACCATTGAGTATAATCGCTCAAAATTTAGATATTTCTTCATCGCAACTTATCTATATTTTACATGCTACTCTTAATGCTTTAACACCATATTTTATTTTAAAAAATCCAGCTCTTAAATATCAAAAAAATTATCCTGAATCATTTACTTTAAATGAAGAAACTAAACCCTTAATTTCTTATATTATAACTTCTTTTAATCCATATCAAATAGCTCTTTTAAAAGACTATTATGGTATAGAAAAACCTCGTTTAAATATTTATAGTTTAGAACGCAAATACCATAAACCTCTTAAAGAAATAAAAGAAGACCTTACTTATTTACTTTCGAAAATTGAAACTATATTGCTTTCTTTAAGTCTTAAAGATTTATTAAAAAATAAAAAAATAGCTAATTTAAGTTCTAAAGAAGCATTTCTTCTTAATTTATATTATCTTAAAAATAAAGATCTAAAATATATATCCGAATTTCTCGGTATTGGAGAAGGGGAAACACAATATTTAATATTAACTACCTTCCATAAATATCGCGAAATTATTCAAAATAATATTTTAACTTTAAAATTATCAAAGGGGGCTTAAATTATGAGTCGTAAACCATTATATGCTACATTTTCTCCATCTCTAGTTAGAGAATATTTGGATTGTTTTTCGGGCAATGATTTAAAAATAATGAAATATTATTATGGAATTGATGCGCCCAAACTTAAAGTAGAGGATATATCTCCTATTTTAAATATGTCTATAAACACTATTTATCGTCATTTACGTCGTTTGAGTAATTCTTTAGAAATTATGCTTCAAAATAATGAAAAACATACTTTATCAAGTCGTAAAAAAAGAGTTACTAAAAGAATATATACTTCTAAAGAAATAAAACCTTTATTGCCTTATTTTAGTGGTAATGATTTAACCATTCTTAAAATGTATTATGGAATTGATGAATCAGCCAAGACTCTAGAAGAGATTGAAGAAGTTATTAAGTATGATAGAAGTGGTATTAAAAAGCGTTTAAATAATTTAAATGAGGCTATAGGAACTATGCTTACAACTAAAGAATATAAACCAATTAAATCTCTTACCAAAAAGGAATATAATTTATATCAAAAACAAACAGACCCTAAATTGATGGCTTTACTTTTAAATTTTTTTCCTTTACGAGAACAGGAAGTTCTTAAATTATATTATGGAATTGAAAGTCCTAAAAATAGTCAAAAGGCTATAGCTCAAAAATTAAATTTAACTCGTCAAAGAATTTATCAAATTATTGAAAAAAACCAGCACAAAATTAACAATATATTATCTATTATTAAAGATCTAAGCGTTATGGATAATAATTTAAGCGTCTATGAAAAAACCTTATTAGAATTATTTGTTAAATATCAATCTATTGAATATCTTTCTAAATTTTTTGAACAAGCCGAAAAGACAATCTATACCAATATAAATAATCTTTTAACAAAATATTTTAATATTATCCAAAATAATATTGCCAACTATGGTTATAAAACTTATCAAATAATTCCTCTTCTAAAATATTTTAGTCCCGAAAATCAAAAGATTATTAAACTATACTATGGCATAAATACATCACCTTTAAATATAACGATGATTGCTAAAGAACTTAAAGTTTCTTATTCAACTTTAAGTAAACATTTAACTAATATTATTCAAGCTTTAAATACGATGCTTGAAACTAAAGAATATCATTTTTATAATATTAATTATCCCCTTATTAAAGAACAAGATTTAACTAAAATAACTCCTTATTTAAAATATTTTACTCCTAAAGATCAACAAATAATTAAACTTTATTATGGAGTTGGAACTAATCCTCATAACATATCAGATTTAGCTCAAATTTTGTATTATCATTATTCAACTATTAGTCGGGAATTAATCTTTATTAACAATGCTTTAGCTATTTTAAGAACTAATTCCCCATTTAGAGAATTTTTAAATCAACATAATTTTACTTACAATACTTATATAAATTATTTAAATAGCTTTAACCAATTTTTTTCTTCATCAATTGTGAATGTAGAAGATAATATTTTTAAAACCTTTTTAAAATCACGTACTACTCTAAATCATTTAGCTAAAATAAATGCTCTAAGTTATGAAGAAACTCTTAATATTATAAATAATTATATGAATGAATATACTAAATATATTGAACCTCAACAAGTATTAAAGAAGGGTGGAAAAAATGTCTAATACTAGAAGTATTAAAGCCTTAATCGATGAAAAGGATGCAAAATTATATTTAAAATATCTTCCTAAAATTGAACAAGAAATGCTAACTTTATATTATGGCTTTTTTCAAAATCGGCCTCATACTATTGCCGAAATTTCCCAAATTTTTAAAATAGCTAAATCAACTGCTTTACGTCATATTGATAATGCAACCAACCAAGTATATGAAATGGTTAAAAATCAAGGCCCTCTAGTTAAGCCTCAAAAGTTTGTTGATATATCCCTTAAAGATTTTGAAAAAGGAATTGGTTATTTTACTGGTTTAGAAAAAGAAATATTAACTTTATATTACCAATTAAAACCTCAAAATATTAAAACTTTTATTCCTTATTTAAGTAAAAAATACCAATTAAGTAAATTAAGCAGTCTTTTAAAACAATATATTAATGCTTTTCAAACATTAATTAATATGGATATTTTAGAAGATAATCCTCTTACTTCCCAAATATTATTTTTAAATAAATATATTCCTCAAGCTATAACTTATTTATTAAAGCAAGATATCCCTGAAAGTAATAAAGTTTTAACTAATTATATAGCTAAATCAAACACTCATCGTTCTTTAGATTATGCTGCCAGAAAGTTAAATATTACCGTAAAAGAAGCAGTTAGTCTTTTATACGCCTATGAGCCTTTTATTAAAGAAATCATTTGGCGAGTTAAAATAAGTCAAGAACTTTTAGAAGTTAAAGAAACTCTAAATTTAGCAGATTTTCTAATATTAGAACTTTATTTTAAAGAATTTAAAGAACCAGAAGTTATTGCCCAAGTTTTAAATTTAGAAGAAAATTATATCTTAGATGTTATAACTAATTATGTTAAAGAGCTACCTAATAATAATTTAAGAAGGTAGCTTTTTTTCTTTATTTATGCTATACTTTTAATAAGAAGGTATGATGTATGGCCAGAAGAAAGAAAAAGAAATATGGTATAGCTATTCAATTAATGATTATTATTGCTTTAATTGGGTTAACTATTGGTAGTTATTATCAAGAAGAAATTGCCAGTTTTTTGGATAATTTAATTCCTAAATCGCAATCTTATACTTTAGATAATATTCCTGAATATTATGATAAAACCTATATTTATTTAAATGATAATATACCCGAATTTCGCGATGAAGATATGAGTACGACTTCTTTTGAAGAATATAGTGAACTCGATTATTTAGGAAGATGTGGGGTAGCTTTAGCCTCAATTGGCCAAGATTTAATGCCTACCAAAGAACGGGAATCAATTGGTATGATCAAACCAACTGGTTGGCATACAGTTAGATACGATGGGGTAGTTGAGGGCAAATATTTATATAATCGCTGTCATTTAATTGGTTACCAACTAACTGGGGAAAATGCTAATAAACAAAATTTAATAACTTGTACTAGACAAATGAATACTAAAGATATGGTTGATTTTGAAAATAAAATAGCTAATTATATTAAAAAGACTAATAATCATGTTATGTATCGGGTAACTCCTTATTTTGAAGGAACTAATCTTTTAGCTACTGGAGTGCAAATGGAAGCTAAATCAGTAGAAGATAATGGTAAAGGTATAAGTTTTAATGTTTTTATTTATAATATTCAAGATGGTATTGAAATTGATTATGCTACTGGTGATAGTCATCTAAAATAGAAAGGGGATTATTATGCGTAAAATATTAACATTTTTAATTATTTTAATCTTTCCCTTAAATGTTTACGCTTTAAATAAAGCCGTTGTAGATATAACAAATATGCCAATATCGGATATTCAAGATGCTTTTAATAAAGGTTATTTAACTAGTGAATTATTAGTTAATCTCTATTTAGATAGAATTAATACTTATAATAATGATTTTAATGCTATTCTCTATGTTAATGAAAATGCTTTAGAAGAAGCCAAATATTTAGATGAATTACGAACCAATGGAACTATTTTAGGACCATTACATGGTATTCCTTTTATTGTTAAAACCAATATTGATGTTAAAGGCATTCCTACAACCGCAGGAGCTAAAGCTTTAAGCGATAATTATCCCAATAGTGATGCTCAAGTTATCGAAGAATTAAAAAAAGCCGGAGCTATTGTTTTAGCAACTTCTAATATGAGTGAATTTGCTTTTTCGGCTTCTAAATCGCAAAGTTCTTTTGGCCAAGTAAAAAATGCCTATAATCCTTTATATACTCCCTATGGTTCTAGTGGGGGAAGTGCCACAGCTTTAGCTTTATCTTTTGCCACTTTTGCCCTAGGAACCGACACTAATTCTTCCGTTAGATTACCTTCCGCCGGGGCTGGTTTAGTAGGCTTAAGGCCAACTTTTAATAAAATAAGTACAAAGGGTGTAATTCCCTATGATATTAATCGTGATACCGTGGGAATTATGAGTAAAACAGTCGCAGATAACCATCTAATTTATGAAACTATTACTAAAGAAGAAACTACTTCTGATTTAGATAATCTTAAAATTGGTTATATTCGTGATTTTGTGGAAGGCAGTTCTAATAAATCAGGCATTAATTCTTTAACTGATCCGGATATTAAAGATTTAACTTATCAAAAAATTGACCTTTTAAAAGAAAGTGGTTTGGAAGTAGTTGAAATACCTAGTCTTTTAAATAGTACTTATCAAAGTATTTCCCTAAATACTAAAACCGGGGCTTCTTTTTGTGATGGTTTTAATGCTTATATTCAAAATACTACTGGAAGTATTCGCTCTTTTAAAGACTTAGCTAATTCTTCTAAAAAAATATATAGTTTAAATGCTTATTTAAGTAGTTGTAATAATGCTTGGGATTACGATCAACAATCTTTAGAAAAATTTGAACAACACGTTTTAGAAGTTATGCAAGAAAATAATGTTAATGTTTTAATTTATCCTACTTTAAAACAAAAAGTTTATTCTCTAAAAGATTCTCCAGATTTAGCTTCTCCTAGTAGTTATTTACCTTCTCCCATAGGATATCCGGCTTTAACAGTTCCAATGGGTCAAATAGGCGAATTTTACTATGGTTTAGAATTTTTTACAACTAAAGATAATGAAGAACTTCTTTACCAAGTAGCCGAAATCTTTTCCCAAAATAATAAACTACCTTTATCTAATAGTCCTTTAGCTCCCTCATTATATGAAATACCTTCAGAAGTTTTAGAATTAAAAGCTTTATATGAAAAAAATTTAAATAACAAAGAATTAACTTCGAAAACCAAATCTTTCTTTTTAAACTATAATAATCTTACCTTAGAAGAAATTAATAATCAAACTATTAGTTTAATTGAAGAATATCACTCTTTAAATATTTTAAAAAATAATTATTTAGAATTAATTACTTTAACTATTCTAATTTATATACCTTTGTTAATATTAATTAAAAAAATAAAATAAAAAAAGAAGCTGCCCCCTGAAGACAGCTTCAAAAAGAATAAAAAGGGGTTGACTAGTGTGATACTAGCACCAATT
>CANQOE010000076.1 GCA_947625315.1 uncultured Bacilli bacterium
AATTAATGCAACATATGAAGAAACTATGCAAAAAGTGGCTACGGATTCTTTAATTTTAAAAAGAATTAAAAAATAGGAGGAATTATATGTTTGTTACAGAAATTAAAAAAAATAGAATAAATGTTTATGACGTTGAAGCTAAAAAAGAAGAATTAAAACAATATCGTAAATTTATATTAGAAAATTATCAAAGAAAAAATCATGATTTAGTTTATTCTTTACAAGGAAATGATTATGATGTTTTTCAAACCTTTTTAGCTAATGATACTAGTATTTTAGAAAGAGAATTAAATTTAGACCAAAAAGATAAATTTGGATTTACGAAATGGACAAAATTAAAGGTTATGCCCACTAGATGTGATTATATTGTAGAAGATTATTTAGATGGCAAGTATGATGAAAAAATTGCTAAAAGAATTATTCCTTCCAAGCCAACTTTGGCTTTATTAATTACTCAACCTAAAAAAGATATTATTTGTAAAGAATATTATAAAATAGATAATCTTCTATTACTGCCTAATGAATTATATATTTTACAATTTTTATTACAAAATAAGCTTTTAAGATTAAAAAATGAAGATATAGATGAACAATTAAAATTATTTGAAAAAAGTTTTTGTAAAAGTTTTCCATTATATTTAACTAAAGACCTTATATCATTTGGTGTCGTAAATGATAATTTTGAACAAATAGTTAATAAAGCCAAAATGGGGGAAAAAATTTTAAAAAGAATTAAAAATAAATAACCAGCAAAAAATGTTGGTTTTTTTATAAAAAAGCTTAAATCTAATATTAAACTTCTTTAATTAATGATATAATTATATGGGACGTGATAATATGCTAATAAAAGATATTTTAATAAATAATGCTAAACTTATTCAAGGAGCAGAAAACCAAAAATTAACCGAAATTTCCATAGATACAAGAACTATTAAAAGAGGCGAAACTTATTTAGGTATTAAAGGGGAAAGATTTGATGGCTCAAGTTTTTATGAAGAAGCTTTAAAAAAAGGAGCTAGTACTTGTATTTTAAATAAAGATTTTATAAAAGAAGAGGTTTTAAAAAGGTATCCGAAAGCCAATATTATTGAAGTTAGTGATACTAAAGAATATTTAAAAAGTTTAGCTAAGAAAAAAAGAGAAACAATTAATATTCCAATTATTGCCGTTACGGGAAGTGTTGGGAAAACGACAACTAAAAATATGATTGCTAGTGTTTTAGCTTCTACTTATAAAGTAAAGAAAACTAAAGGAAACTTAAATACCGATATTGGTCTTTGTTTAACTATTTTATCTTTAAAAAATGAAGAATTTTTAGTTTTAGAAATGGCGATGGATAAATTTGGAGAAATAAGAGAATTAACTAATATTGCTAAACCTAATATTGGAGTTATTACAAATATTGGAACAGCCCATATTGGTTCTTTAGGTAGTAGAGAAAATATTTTAAAAGCTAAATTGGAAATATTAGAAGGATTAAATGGACCATTAATTATTAATAATGATAATGATTTATTATATGATTGGTATAATAAAGTTGATTTAGATAAACCAATAATAACTTATGGTATTGAAAATACTAGTGATTATCAAGCTTTAAATATTGCTTATAATAATGAAGGAAGTAGTTATACTTTAAATAATAATTTAGTTAAACTTAATGTTTTAGGTAAACATTTTATTTATAATTCTTTAGTAACTTTAATTATTGCCGATTTATTTCATGTACCTAAAGAGAATGTTTTAAAAGTATTAAATAATTTAGAAACTGAAGCCAATAGAATGGAATTAATTAAGAAAAATTATACAATTATTAATGATACTTATAATGCTAGTTATGATTCTATTTATTATGCTTTAGAAGTTCTTAGTTTCTTTAAGGGAGTTAAAGTAGCTTGTTTGGGAGATATATTAGAATTAGGAGATTATAGTGAAGATATTCATCGCCAAATTGGTTCTTTAATTACTAAGTTTAAGATTGATTATTTAGTTACAGTAGGTAATGCGTCCAAATATATAAATGAAGAAGCTATAAAGAATGGTTTTAATCCCAATAATTGTGTTAACTTTTTAAGTAATAAAGAAGCTATTTCTTACATAAATAATATAAAGAATAAAACTACTATTTTAGTTAAAGCATCTCATGCAATGAACTTTAAGGAGATAGTGGATTCTTTATAGGAGGTAATTATATTTGAAGTTAGCAATTCTTTTTGGAAGTAACTCAAATGAACATGAGGTATCAATTGTATCAGCTTCATCAATTATAGAAGTTTTAGATAAACAAAAATATGATATAACACCAATATATTTAGATAAACATAATCGCTTTTATAAATGGCTAGAATTAGTCGATAATATTAAGACTATGCCAATTGGCGAAAAACCAAATAAATTATTAGAAATTGAAAATATTATTCAGTATCTAAAAACTTTTGATTTGGTTTTTTTAATGGTTCATGGAAAAAATGGGGAAGATGGTGTTTTGGCTAGTATCTTTGATTTCTTTAAGATTAAATATATTGGCCATGATGTTTTAAGTAGCACTGTAAGTATGGATAAAATATTAGCTAAACAAATACTAGAATATCATGATATTAAAGTAGCTCCTTATTTATGTTTTTATAAATATCAAAAAGGTTATGTCTATTTAGATCAAGTTATCAGTTTTAATGAAGTAATGGAAGAAATTGATCATAAACTTAATTATCCTTTATTTGTTAAACCTTCTCGCAGTGGTTCTTCAGTAGGTATTTCGAAAGTCGAAAATAAAAAAGATTTAAAAAAAGCTCTAATTAAAGCTTTAAAGGTTGATAATCGTCTTTTAATTGAAGAAATGGTAGAAGGGCAGGAGTTAGAGTGTGGACTTTTAGAAACTCATAATAAAGTTATTGCTTCTAGTATTGGAGAAGTATTAGCTTCAGATAAATTTTATAGTTATAAAGCTAAATATCAAGATAAAAATAGTCAAACCATAATCCCGGCAGATATAAATGAAGAAATAAAAAAAGATATTCAAAATACGGCAATTAAAATATTTAAGATATTAAATTTACATGGTTTTAGTCGTTGTGATTTCTTTTTAACTAGTGATTTTGAAATTGTCTTTAATGAAATAAATACTATTCCCGGTTTTACTTCAATTAGTATGTATCCCCGCCTTTTTGAAAATATAAATATAGACTTTAAAAAACTTTTAGATATTATTATTGAGGAAGCTAAATAGGCAGTTAAAACTTTTTCTTGCATATAAGCCAATTTTATAGTATGATAAGTCTAGGAGTGTTAGTTTACGATGTCTACCATTTAAGATTTTTTCTTTTTCCTCTTTTTTAGGGGGTTTTGTAGAAAGGATTTTTCATGGCACAAAAGTTATTGAATATAATAAGTAGTATATTTAGTTTGTTTCAAACTAAAAAAATGACATCGATTTCTGTTGCTGTAATAAACATAGAAATCAATGTCTACCCTAAAAAGTAGATGTTAGTAAACTAACATTCCACATAATTATATTAACATATTTTAGAAATAAAAGCTACTACTTTTTTTATATTTTTGGGTATGTCGAAATTTGTCGAAAACTTTTTCTTTACAAATAGGGGAATTTATTATAAAATAAAAAGCGTAGTTCTGAAAAAAACACTCCTTTTATTTTAAAATTTACCTTTACCTATAATTATTTAAAAAGATGATCCTTCTTATACATAATTTTTCAGAACTACCTTAACTTAAAGCATAAGCTATTATTGTGGCCACTACAGAAGCAATCATAGCTATTACCATAGCCCAAGCAAATATTTTGCGAGCTTTTTTACTCATAAATTATCACTCTTTCTTTTGGTCTATTAATAATTTATCATATTTTATTTAAATTTGCAATATACTTTACTGGTGATATTTATGAATTTTGTTAATAATATTGTTAGTAGTCATAAAAAACTAATGAAAATAGTCTTAATATTCATATTTATTAGTCTTTTCTTGGCTTTTTTTGTTTTTACAAAATTAGATAATAGTTTAATTATTTCTAATGTTAAAAATATGGCGGAATATTTAAGCAATAATAATTTAAACTTTATATTTAATCACTTTATAAGTATTTCTTTAATTATTACGCTTTCTTTAACAATAGTTGGGTTAATATTTATTCCTATTTATCTTTTTTATGAAGTTATTTGTATTTTATATTCTTTTTATATATTTGTTTTAGCTTTTAGTATCAAAGGGTTTATTTATGCTTTATTCTTTAATTTAATAACTAAAGGTTTCTATATCTTTTTCTTATTAATAATTATTAGAAAGATAAAAAATATTGTTGTAACTATTTATAAATATCATAATAAAGAAAATATAGATGTTAAATATAGTTTAATAAAAAATATTAAAGCTATAATTGTCAGTATTATTTTAATTATTATAAGTGATATTTTTATATATTTTATAGGGACAACAATATTACTTAAATTAACATTTATTTTGTAATTAAGTAAAATATTAAAAAAGTCGTTTAATATTTTATTAAACGACGAGTTAAAGCAATATTTTTTGAGTTTTTTTGACTATTTTGAAGATATTCTTGAAGTAAATTACCAATTTCAATATTTAGAGGTGAGTTAAATTTTTCTTCTTCTACTATTAAATAATTAACATTAAAATATTTTTGAAGATTAAATTCATTTAAATTTTCATCAAAAGGAAAAATACAGTAATTTTTTAATGGGATAGGGGTAGTTTGTTTTATATAATTATTATTGGCTGAAGTAGAAAAAATTATTTGGTTTTGATAAATTAAATTAAAACCTAAATTATTAAATTCATCTAAAGTTATACTAACATTTAAATCGTATATATTATATTTGCCAATCAGTTTATCTTGATAATATAATGCAATATCATTAAGTTGGTGATAATAAAAATATTCATATCTTAAAGTTAATTCGTGCCAAAAATCTTGGGTGGCAATTTTTGCTAAATGCATATAAGCGTAATCTTTGACATTCATTTCAAAATATTCATAGTATGTATAAAAATTAATACTTGACCTTAATGCTCTCGAGAAATCTTTACCATAATATAAAGAAAGATATTTTTCTTCTAATTTTTCATTTAAAAAAGTATATATAGTTTTAGTAGTATTTTCATCTTCCTTAATAATAGGATAAATATACTTGTTATAATAAATAAATTCTTTTATCTGTTTTAATGGTTCTATTTTTTCATTTACTTGTTTTTTGATGTCATCAATAGATAAATTAGCATAACCTAATTTATTTAGTTCTTCTAAATATAATTTAAGATATTGTTCATATGTTTCATAATCAATTAAATAAGCAAAATCATCAAGAGAAGCAAATAAATTATTTTTATCAATATTGGCTAAACATATTTCAAATAAAGCATCAATAATAGACTTTTTAGCATCTATTAAATCAAATTCTTTATTGTCTACATTTTCATAGTATGTATCTATCATAATAGCTATTTTTTTGATATCTATTTGAGGATATTTTGTTTCTAATAACTCAATATATTTAGCAATTCCGTATTTATTGTATTCTTCAAAACTATAATCGACAGATTTTAATAAATAATCTAATATATTGGAACTAAATTCATAAGAATTGCTAATTTTTAATTCATTTGTTAATCGGGTATTCATAGCTTCATCTAAATAACGGCCAATATAGGTATTATTTTTAATTAAATAACCATTCCAAAGATATTTACAGTTATTGCTAATATGATTATAAATAGAAGTTGTATGCATTAATTCATGATATAGAGTACTTTTTTTACAATTGTAGGGTATAACTATTTCGTTAGTCGAATGAATATAATAACCATTTATAGAAGCTCCTTGTTCCGCTTTTATTTGGCCCATATCTTGCCATATAATTTTTAATGTTTGAATATTTTCGTTAAATACAGTTAAATCATAATTAAAATTATTATATAAATAATCGACTATATTATGAGCCATATTTTTAATATTCTCATCTAAATAATTATTATTATCGATATTATTATGAACTTCATTAATAGTTGGAGTTTCTAAATTTAAAGTACTTTTTAATTCTTCTAAATTATTAAATATAATTGTTTTATTTACAACGTTTTCACTAATTGAGATATTTGGTTCACTATTATCTTGAAAACATTTTTTAACAATTGATGCTTCAGAAATAAGAATACATAAAGTTAAAGAAATAGCAATAAAGGCACGTTTTTCATCATTTAAGGAAGCAACTATATCAATATTAAGGCAATTTAAAATTTGATAAAAATAGTTAAATAATTTTTTATCTAATTTAAGATAATTAGAGTTATCTTTTTTAAAAACAATTTTTTTATAATCAGGTGTTAAAAATATGGTATATATCTCATTCATATATTTAAAATCAAATAATTTCTTATACATATTAAAACCCCTTTCATAGGTATTATATTTTATCATAATTGCGGTATATTTGTCAAATTTGTTGCTTTAAATGGTCGTGTTTTTAAACTACGGGTGTAAATAAAAAAAACATAAAAAAAGAGTGATTAATCTCAAATAATACCTTAT
>CANQOE010000077.1 GCA_947625315.1 uncultured Bacilli bacterium
ATTCAGGAATTGCTACTTATCGAGGAACAGTTCATATAGGAGCTAAAGCTAGTAATGCGAAAGCCACGATTAAGTGTGATACCATAATTTTAGATGAGGCCAGCAAAAGTTATTCTATACCTCAAAATATTGTAGATAATGCTAGTTCTTATATCGAACATGAAGCCACCATTTCGAAAGTTAATAAAGAGCAATTATTTTATTTAATGAGTAAAGGTTTAAAAGAAGAAGAAGCTAAAGAATTGTTAGTTATAGGCTTTATTAAAGACTTTAGAAAAGAATTGCCTTTAGAATATGCCGTAGAGCTAAATAGACTTATTAAAGAATATTAGCTTTTTTTGTAAAGTTAAATCTCCTTTTTTTGTAAAGTAAAATTGGCTTTTTTTGTAAAATTAGATATTTAAAGTTCTAATTTTTTCTTGTTCAAAGTTTTGTTTTAAAGTTTCTAAAGAAGTTATTAAAATTTCTTTAACAGTATCTAGAGGCATATTTAATTTAGTAGCAATTTGGTTTATACTTAATCCTTCTTGATATTTTAAATTTAATATTATATTAGCTTTAAGAGATAAACATTTTAAAGCATGGGGATGATTACCTAGATAAAATTTAATAGTATCTAAAGCTAATAAATATTTTATTTGGTCGTTAGTTTCTCTAATTATTTGCTCAATTATATAAATAGAAAAACCAGTTTCTAAAGAAATAGAGCTTTTAGTATGAGGATAGTCTTCAGTACCATAATATAAAGCTAATATTTCTTTTTTATAACCAGAAAAGTTATTAATAATTCTTTTAACTTGATCAATAGAATATGGTCTTTTATAGGGTTTTGAAGTAATAGTTTTAAAATGATAAGTTGTTAAAATATCAGTAATTTTATTATTTAAGTTTTTAATAATACTATATATTTGACCTTGAGATAAATTAATAATTTGACTAATTTTAGTTATATAATGTTCTTTGGTATTTAAGCCATAATATAAAGTAAATATTTTTTGGTCTATTCCAGTTAAATAGGGAATAATTAGTTCTATTTGTTCTTTAGTAAATTTTTTGTGAATATTATTAATATCTTCGCCCATTAAGAGAATAGCAATTTTTTCATGAATTCTTTTTAAACGTTTTTGAACAGCTTGGAAGGTTATGTTTAATTCTTTACTTATATCTTTAAGAGTATAATATTTATTATTTAAACCATAATAAAGAGTTAAAATAGTTTTATTAGTATCTTTAAAATAATCAATAACTTCTAATATTTCTTTTTTAGTATATCTTCTTTTAATGGCGTTTTCTTGAGGTTTACGGCCTCTTTTTATTTTAACTTCTTCTTTATTAGTTAAAATATTATTAATCTTAGTATGAATTCTCGCCATTTTTTTGGTAATAGTAGGTTGAGATACACCATATTTTTTAGCTATAGCCGTTAAAGTTAGATTATCAAAATAATAAAGCGAAACAAGTTCTTGTTCTTTAGTATTTAAATAATCATAAACCATTTTAATTTCTGCAATATTAAAGGTAACTTTAGTTTTCTTAGGCATATATATTCCCCCTTAAAACAAAAATTATCATAACATTTATAGGTTTACTTGTCAATATTTGACATTAAATTAAAAAAAATTTAAAAAAAATTTTTAAAAAATATTAGCTATTTTAGGGTTAAATTACCTTCATTTGGGGTAATTTTGATATATAAAGCGCTAATATAAGACAAATTATGACTAGATTAGACATATTTAGAACCAAAAATTGGGGTATTTGACGAAAGGTTAAATTTTTGCTATGGTAAAGTTGGAAAGGAGGGATAGTCTACGTTGAATCAGGTGGTTTTGGTGGGACGTTTAACTGATGAACCGGAAGTTAAAGAAAATAGTGATGGTACATTTCGAACTTTAATTACGGTGGCAGTTGCTCGGGATTATAAGAATCAAGACGGAGAATATGAGGCTGATTTTATTCGTTGTGTTTTATGGAATGGTATAGCTAGTGCCACGAAAGAATATACCCATAAAGGCGATATTTTAGGAATTAAAGGCAAATTGCAAACAAGAAGCTATGAAGTAGATCAAGAAAAGAAATATGTAACCGAAGTAGTTGTAGATAAAGTCAGCTTTATTTCTCATAGTAAAAAAGAAAAAGAAAAAACAAAAAAAGAAGAATAATTTGTTTGCTAAAAGTACCCATAGAATTTATGGAGTATTTTTAGTTTAGGAGAAAATAGAATTAAAACAGTATTTAATAATAGGTTTTTATGTTATAATATTTATTGGTGATACTTAATGGATGTTGTTAAAATAAAAGAGGAACTAATAGCCCAAAAAAAGAGTAATTTTCGTGGTAATATTTATCATTATTCCCAAGTTAATTTTTCTTATAATTCCAATAAAATAGAAGGTAGTAGACTAACTAGTGAAGAAACAGAAGCAATATTTGATACAGCATCTTTTATTCCTAAAAGTAATGATTTAATTAAATTAGATGATTTAATCGAAAATAAAAATCATTTTAAATTATTTGATTATATGCTTGATAATATAGATAAAAAACTTTCTAAACAAATGCTTATAGAAATGAATAAAATATTAAAAAGAAATACTAGTGATGAAGAAGATCCAAGATATAATGTTGGTGGTTTTAAAACTATGCCTAATTTAATTAGTTTAGTTAATAATATTAAGACTACTCCTCCCGAAAAAGTCGAAGAAGAGATAGATTATCTTTTAAAAGAATATAATGCTAAAAAAAATATTACCCTAGAAGATATAATTGATTTTCACTTTAATTTTGAACTTATTCATCCCTTTGGAGATGCTAATGGAAGAATTGCAAGAATTATTATGTTTAAAGAATGTTTAAAAAATAATATTATGCCTTTTATTATTTTAGATGAAGATAAACCTTATTATATGCGAGGTTTAAAAGAATATAAAAGAGATAAAATGTTTTTAATAGATACTATAAAACATGAACAAGATTTATATGAAGATATATGTAAACAATTATTGATATAAAAGAAAATTAGTTAATTAGTTTTAGCTAATTTTTTTTAGCATATATATTACTTAGGTGGTTGTTTTGAAGAAATATTATCAATATTTAGGTTTAATATTAATTATGGTATTTGGTTTTTATTATACGGAAAAAGTAGCTTTAATTGTTTTAAATAAAAACCCATTAATGCAAGAAATAAATGCTAAAGCAAATAATTATAAAGAAGATTTTGTTAATGCTATAATTGAAGATAATTATATTATACCCGGTATAAATGGCAAAGTAGTGGATTCTAAAGAATCTTTTTATAATATGCAAGATATGAATGTTTTTAATAGTTTATATTTAGTTTTTAAACAAGTAAAACCCGATGTATCTTTAGAAGATAATAAAGATAAAATAATTAATCAAGGAAATAATTATTTAAATAAAATAAGTTTAATTTTAGAAAATAATAATAATTTAAGTAATTATTTAAAAAGTAAGAATATTAAAGCTAATATATTAACTAATTTAAATAATTATAAAAGAAATAACTATTTTGAAGTTATTAATAATGAATTAGAAAACTTTAAAGAATTAGATAATACTTTAAGTTTAAATAAAGAAAATAAACATCTATGTATGATAAATTCTAATAATATAGATCTTTGTAAGAAATATAAATATTATTTAATAGAACCTACATATATATTAAATAATAATATTATTGAGATTAAAAATAAAATAGATAAAGGAAATATTATTCTAATTAAAGATAATACTAAATTAGAAGATTTATTAATACTTTTAAAAGAAATTAAATATAAAGATTTAGATATAGTATATTTAAGTGAATTAATTAGTGAAGAAAATAATTAAACTGGGATTAATTCTTTCGTACTATATAATAAATAATCTGCGCTTATATTATATATTTTACATAAAGTATATAAAGTAGATGTACTAATTAAATAATTACCATGTTCATATTCACTTAAAATACTACGAGCTATACATAATTGTTTAGCTAATTTATTTTGAGTTATTTTATTATTTTTTCGAAAAGTTTTTAAATTATTACCCATAGTTATAAGATTAAGATTTTTAGATAAATCAGGATAATTAACTTTAGAAGTAAAATTAAAAAGATAGTCTAAAGAAACATTAAAATAGTTAGCAAAAGTAATTAAATGCTTCAAAGGGATTAGACTATCTTGGGTTTCATAATGGCTATATGTATAATTAGAAATGTTAAGAACCTGAGATATTTCTTTTTGAGAAATATTAGTACGAATTCTAACATATTTCATCATATTACCATAATTCATATAAATTCACTAGTTTTATTTTATTATTAGATTAAAAATATTGGAAGAAAATTGCCAAAATATTGACAAAAATATTGACTTTATCAGTTACCAAGTGTATAATTTAACTATAAACTAGGAAAATTAAAGATAGGGAGAATATATATGAAAAAAGATAAAGGAATAAAATTTGAAACATTAAAGAAACCAAGATTAATAAGAAATTTAGTAATATTATTTATGATAACCTTTATAGGAAGTGCAATATATTTTAAAACAAGTAGTGCTAAATATCAAACAACGCAAGTAATACCTATAATAAATACGAAAGTAGTAAACAAGCCCTGGTGGACTTTAACAATTAAAGAAAGTGGAAAAGAAGATAAAGTATTAAAGAGTGGGCCAGGAATAACAGATAATAATTATACATTTGATTATCAATTAGAAAATGAATATGTTATAAGTAGTTTTACATGTACAAGAAGAGAAGGAAATAAAGTAGAAAATGAAATAGAAATAACAATCGAAAATAATAAATTTAAAATAACAGATAGTGCTAAAAAAAGAGGAACAGTATGTGAAGTAACCATAAGAGGGTTATTAAAAGATAAAATACTCGCAGATAATAAAATAAAAGAAGGAGAACCTGATCTTAGTAAGACAGCATGTGATAATAGTTTAGTCAATAATGAAAACATATGTGAAGATGAAACTCAAAATGGAGTATATAAATCTGAAGATGATTATGGACCAACCTATTATTATCGAGGAAGTATAAATAACAATTGGGTAAAATTTGGCCAAACAAATGAAGGTAAAAATATTTGGTGGCGAATAATCAGAATAAATGGCAATGGGAGTATAAGATTAGTATATGCCGGAGTTGGTGAAGCAAGTGAAGTAGACCCTAATTATAACGATGATACTAAAAAAGGTTATTTTATGGCTGCTAATGATAGCGTAGGTTATAATACTTTTAATACTAATAACTACGATAATGCTTATGTAGGTTATATGTATGGAGATGTAGGAGTAACAATAGATGATAATTGTAATGAAAAATGTGCTTATCAAAAAACGCACGCTAATAAAAATGATAGTGATGTCAAAAAAGCTATAGATGCCTGGTATGAAGCAAATTTACAAGAAGAAGAACAATATTTAGATGGAGATGCTGGCTTCTGTGGAGATAGAAGTATTTCTGAGGAACATCATGAAATCTATACAGAATTAGGATATGGAACAAATATTACATTTTATAATGGTGCTAAAAGAATGGTTGATCCGTTAACTATGGAATATAAAGAAAAGCCTATACCAACCTTTAAATGCTTTAACAAAGAACAAGATTTATATACAACAAAGGGAGATAATATTGGAAATAAAGCTTTAGAACATCCAATAGGATTAATCACGGCTGATGAAGTAGCTTATGCTGGAACTGATGGTAATTATAATTATGGTTATTGGCTATACACAGCAACTACCAATTGGACAATGACTCCATCACATTATTCAGGTCTATCATGGATTTTAGTTCTTGGTATTAATGGAGGTGGTGGCTACCATGGAAGCTGGGGTCTTGCATTATATATTCCTGTAATTAACCTAAAATCAAGTACTCAAGTACTTTCCGGTAATGGCACAATCGATAATCCGTATATCGTTGTTTATGACCAGGCATAATTTGCAAACATAGATAAAAATTAATTAAAAAGTGTATTTTAATATAAAAAACTTCGGCCAATTATATATTGCAGTAAAATCTTTAACTTGAGTTTATTCTAAAAAATATTAGATTTTTAAGTTTTAAAACAAACCTCAAGTAAGAATATAAAAAGAATCTTTATGTTTATCTTTTTTATCAAAAGCAAGAACCAGTAATTCACCTTTACATCTAAAACAATAATTATCACCTAAAGAATTAATAAAATTCATAAGTTTAAAATGATTGCAAAAAATCTATCAGCCAAGAATATAAATTAGAATTAGGATCAATAATTTTAATTAGATTATGACAAAATAAAATACATTCTTTAAATAAATTAAAAGAGAAAGATTTAGAATTTCTTTCTAAGAAAGTTCTAAAAATAAAGAAATAAACTCAAGAAAAGTAAGAGGTATAATATGATGAGAAGAAAAGATAAAGGAATTAAGAAAATTAAGATAGTTAAGAAAGAGAGTGTAAAAAACTTTGTGTAAAGTCACCAATCTATGATAATTAATTTAGAGATTAAAAAGTTCTTTTAGTCT
>CANQOE010000078.1 GCA_947625315.1 uncultured Bacilli bacterium
CCGCGTTTGGCCACTTCGCTATCTCCCCATAAAAAAATGGTGCCGACTGAGGGAATCGAACCCCCAACCTACTGATTACAAGTCAGTTGCGCTACCTATTACGCTAAGTCGGCAAAAAAAATAAAATGGTGGGCGCTATAGGACTCGAACCTATGACCCCCTGCTTGTAAGGCAGGTGCTCTAACCAACTGAGCTAAGCGCCCATTTCTTTTTGACATAATTAAATATAACAAAATAATTTAAATATGTCAATAAGTTTTTTAAGAAATTTATATTTTTTTATTTAGTTATTTTCTAAAAGACTATTTAGAGCTTCAATAATAATTAATTTTCCATAATTATAAGTAATTCCCCCTTGCTGATAAGCTATATAAGGCTCTCTTAAAGGGCCATCACAAGATAATTCTATGCTAGAGCCTTGGGTAAAAGAACCACTAGCCATGATTACCTCATCATCATAGCCGGGCATAGGAGCAGGAAGAGGTAAACTATTAGAGTCAATGGGAGAGTTTTTTTGAATAGCTTGAACATATTTAATTAGTTTATCTTTATCATTAAAAATAATATTTTGAACTATATCTACCCTTTTATCGTTATATAATGGTTCAACTTTAAAGCCTAGAAAAGAAGCTAAATAACTAGTTAAGACGGCGGTTTTTAAAGCCGAAGCTACAACAGATGGAGCAAAGAATAAGCCTTGTAAAAAACTTTTATTAGCCCCTAAAGTTGGGCCAACATCTTTACCTTCGCCTGGTAAATTTAAACGCTCACCACATAAATCAACCAACTTTTTTTTACCGACTATATAGGCACCATTGCTAGCAATAGAAGCTCCTAAATTTTTAATTAAAGAACCTACAATTAAATCGGCTCCCACTTCTAAAGGAGAAGTTTGTTCTACAAATTCACAATAACAATTATCGACCATAATTATAACATCTTTATCTATTTCTCTAATTTTAGTTATAATAGAAGCAATACTTTTTATATCAATACTTTTACGCGTACTATAGCCTTTACTTCTTTGAATTGCAATTAATTTAATTTTTTTAGTTTTTAAAGTATTAATAATCTTAGTTTCATCAAAATTATTATTAATTAAATCTATTTGTTCATAGTTAATATTAAAACTTTTTAAACTACTAGGATTATCTTTGATACCAATTACTTCATGTAAAGTATCGTATGGAGTACCACTAATAGATAATAAAGTATCATTTGGTCTTAATAGGGCAAATAAAGCAGTAGATAAAGCATGAGAACCACTGATAAATTGATTGCGAACTAAAGCTGCTTCTCCTTTTAAAACTTCAGCATAAATATTTTCAATTACTTCTCTTCCTAAATCATTATAACCATAACCAGTAGTCATATTAAAATGATTTTCACTAACATTATATTTATGAAATGCATCTAATACTAATTTACTAAAATAAGCTTCATTAGAATCTATTTGTTTAAAAATAGGTAAACATTTTTCTTCAGCTTGATTTATTATTTTCTCATTTAACATAAGTACCTCCATCAACTCTAATAACACTATTATTAATATAACTGGCTTCTTTACTGGCTAAAAAGAAAGCAACATTGGCAATTTCAGAAGCTTCACCAAAACGATTAAGTAAAATTTTGTTTTCTTCATTTTGAATATATTCTTCATCTAAATCTTTATTCATATCGGTGTTAATCCAACCAGGAGCAATAGCATTGACTCTAATTTTAGGAGCATAAGCTACAGCCAAATTATGAGTTAAAGATATAAGACCCGCTTTAGAGGCATCATAATCTAAAGAATATGGATAATAAGTATCTATTCCATTAGTAGAAGCAATATTAATTATACTGCCCTCTTCCAATATCTCTTTAGCATATTTAGCTACTAAAAAAGCTCCAATTAAATTGGTATTTAAAGTCTTTTGAAAATTTTCAACAGTTTTATCTTCAATAGTACTATCTAAAGCAATTCCGGCATTATTAACTACAACATCTAAATGGCCTTGTTCTCTTTTAATTTTAGCAATCATTTCTTTTACTTCATCTTCATTAGATACATCACACTTAATGGGATAAGCAAAAGGATAAGTAACCGCCATTTGATTAGCTAAATCAAAACTAGATTTAAAACAAATATAAACTATATCTTTATTTTCTAAAAATTTTTGAGCTATAGCATAACCTATACCCCTAGTTGCTCCTGTAACTAAAATAACTCTTTGCATAAAAAAATCACCTTAAATTAATTATAGCTTATTTTAAGGTTTTTGGCTAGATTAATTTAGGGTAATTTAAATAACTTTTTTTATTTATTCTTTATAATAAAATTATAAGCATCTTTACACATATCTTCTAAATTATATTGGCAAGTCCAATTTAATTCTTTGTTTGCTTTTTTTGAGTCAGCATAACATTCATCTATATCACCACTTCTTCTTGGAGCAATTTTATAAGGGATTTTAATATTATTTACTTTTTCAAAAGTATTAATCATTTCTAAAACACTATAACCTTTACCTGTTCCCAAATTATAAATATAAAGACCATTTTGAGAATTTCCTAATTTTTCTATTCCTTTAATATGAGCATCTGCTAAATCCATAATATGAATATAATCTCTTACTCCTGTACCATCTTTTGTATTATAATCATTACCAAATACATTTAAATAATCTAACTCTTTATTAGCTACTTTACAAATATAAGGCATTAAATTGGCTGGTATTCCTAAAGGGTCTTCGCCAATTAAACTTGATTTATGAGCCCCGACGGGATTAAAATAACGAAAGATTATAATTTTAAATTCAGGATCAGCAAGAGATAAATCTTTTAATATTTTTTCTGTGAATAATTTACTTGTACCATAAGGATTAGTAGTATTACCAACCTCACAATTTTCAGTTATAGGAACAAACTCAGGATTACCATAAACAGTAGCACTACTACTAAATATTAATTTTTTAACATTATGTTCTTGCATAGAAGTTAAAAGAGTTAAGACACTATTAACATTATTTGTATAGTATTGAATTGGTTTTAAAACACTATCTCCGACTGATTTAAAGGCGGCAAAATCAATAACACAATCAATATTATTTTTAGTAAAAATTTCATCTAATAATTCTTTATTAAGCATATTTCCTTCATAAAAAATAATATCTTTATTAGTTATTTTTTTAATTTTATTTAAAACACTTCTTTTACTATTACTAAAATTATCTAGACCTACTACTTCATAACCTTTTTCTAAAAGTAAAGTACAAGTATGACTTCCAATATAACCACAACAACCTGTTACAAATATTTTCAATTTTAACACCTCTAATTTCAATATTTAAATATTTCTAAAATATAAATTTGGGAGAAATTAATGTAGATAAATATACTTATTACTAATCTAATGATATTATACAACATTAAACTTTTTTTGTATACTAATATTTTATTAAAAACTATATCACTAATCTATTTGGAAAATAAAATACTTTATTGTTTTACTTTTAGAAATGAACATTTTTGTTATCTATTATTATAGATGGCTATAGTTTTTAGTTTAGATTAAAAAAGAAGATTATCTTTTATTAGACATATCTTCTTGAGAAGTTAATTTTTGTTTAATATAAGCTAATCTACTTTTTAAAATATCAAGAAGTCGAGGTTCTTGAGAAATTACTTTATCCATATAAGGATTAGATTCTGTTGACAATTCCCCTAACTCTTGACATTTAGAACGATTTATAGTTTTATTTTTAATATTCATTATTGCTTTAATATCTGGTTTACTTAAATATTCTTCGATTTTAAGTTTTAAATTATTAATATAATCTTTATATTGAGCATCTGTTATATTTAAATAAATATGATCCACGATTAAAGAAACATCAGAATTAAAGCGAATAATTAAATTATTGTCGTTAACTTCAATACTTTCCACGGCTAGAGTATCTAATTTATTTAAAACGGTTTTAATTTGTTCAGAATCTAATTTTAAAGTTTGAGTCTTATCTTCACTTTGAGCATAATATAAATGGGTTTTAGAAGCAGTTTGATAAGTAAAATATAAATTACGCATAATTCTCACCTAATTTCATTGTTATTTGTTTATCTAACATATCATATTCATTACTACTTAAATCATTATTTATATAATAACGATTATTTTTCTTTTCAAAAGAAGAAGCTAATAAATCATTATCAAATAAATAGACAATATAATCTTTACCAAAAAAATAATCAAAATGAGTAAATAAAACTTCTACTTTTATTTTTTTACCTTCAGTATCAGTTAGAGTTATCTTGCGCATATGCCTCACCTATTATTATTATAAAGCATATTTAAAAAATTAACAATACTTTATGTAAATTGATTGTCAAAAATAGTAAATTAAAAAGCAATTAATCAATTGCTCATTTATTTTTTAGTAACCATCAGTTTCATCGCTGTTTTGGCTTCTCCATTGATGATGACATCGTTGAAGGCTGGTATAACCACTAGATTATCCCCACTTGGAGCAACAAACCCACGAGCTATAGCTATACCTTTAATAGCTTGATTTAAACTACCGGCCCCAATGGTTTGAATTTCGACATTGCCTTTTTCGCGATAAATATTAGCAATAGCACCGGCTACTTTACTAGGGTTTGATTTACTAGATACTTTTAAAATGTCCATATATTTTAATTCCTCAACTTTCTAATTAAATATATGTCCTAAAAATTATTTTATACTAATTATTTGTCCAAGTTGTTGAAGTACCACATGGTAAACTAAGGTTAGAATTAGTCATTGGTATTAATAATTCAGTGCTTTTTACTTGACCCTTAAATTGTGGAGTTAAATATAAGTTTAATAAATTTTCCATAATAGTAGAACTATATGTAGAATAAGAATTAATAATAAATAATAAAGGATTAGAACTTAATAAACTAATACAATCTATTAAAAGACTTTCTAAATCTTTATCAATTGACCAAACTTCTTTTTTACTGCCTCTTCCAAAGGTAGGAGGATCCATTAAGATAATATCATATTTATGACCTCTTCTAATTTCTCTTTGAACAAATTTGCGAACATCATCGACAATAAAATGAACTGAAGCATTTTCTAAATTATTTAATTTAACATTTTCTTTAGCCCATTCTACCATTCCTTTAGAAGAATCAACATGAACTACTTCGGCTCCTTCTTTTAGGGAAGCAATAGTAGAGGCTCCAGTATAAGCAAATAAATTTAAAACTTTGACTGGTCTTTTTGCTTCTTTTATTTTAGCTCTAATTAAATTCCAATTATAAGCAGTTTCCGGGAATAAACCAGTATGTTTAAAACCCATTAATTTTAAATTAAACTTTAAATCATGATAAGATACAACCCAAGAAGATGGCACTTCTTTTAAAATAGTCCAAGCCCCTCCTCCAGTGTTACTGCGTTTATAAATAGCATTAGCTTTATTCCATAGATTAGTTGACTCTTTTTGCCATATTATTTGAGGGTCAGGCCTTATTAAAATAATATTGCCCCATCTTTCTAGTTTTTGTTCATGAGCCATATCTAATAATTCATAATCGTTAAAATCAGTTATTTTGGTCATTTTTTTCCTCTTGTTTTTCAAATACTAAAGAAAACATAATTTCTAAAATACTACTAATTATAAAGAAATAAGCAATAACGGCAATAGCATTAAAACCTCTAACTAAAGCTAAACCACTTATTAAACCAACACACATATATATTAACATACTAATACCTTTTGTAATCCATCTTTTACTATGACGATCATGATAAAAATCACATTTAATAAGTTTTAATAAACACATTAAAGCCATAAAGATTAAGAATACTAAAATATAATTTCTTTTACTATTTAAGAAAATCGTGGCTATTAAAGCGCCTAGAGAAATTAAGAGAGTAACAATACTTTCAAAATCTTTTTCTTTAAGTAAAGCTATAAATTTTAAGAAATTATAACCAATTGAAAAACTAAATTCAATTATTAAAATTAATTTAAAATTAGTGTAGTCTAATATAGCTAAGGCTAAAATAAAAATGTTTAATATAAGCAAGGAAATGTTAATTACAATATTAATAATATCTCTTTTTTTAATCATGATATAACCTACTTTCTAATACTTTTTTAATAAATTTTCTAAATCTTTTTTTAAATCAGAACTATTTAAGATGTTTTGTAATTTTTGTTTAAATTCATATATCTTTAAAGTTTTTTCATATTCTTGTAATTTAGTTGTTACTTGTTTTAAAGTTTTACCAACACTACTTTTAGAAATAGAACGATTATCGGCAATTTCTTGGAGGGATAAATCTTCAAAATAATAATTTTGGAATGTTAATTGTTCAATAGATGTAAATAAATCTTTATAGATATCAAATAAACTATTTAAGTATTCTCTATTTTCCATCACTAATCATATCCTTAAATAAACCATAAATATAAGACTCTATATCAAAAGGTTTTAAATCGGTCATTTTTTCGCCTAAACC
>CANQOE010000079.1 GCA_947625315.1 uncultured Bacilli bacterium
TAAATTGCTTATATAGTATTATAACTATTTCTAAATTTTATTGCACCTTATTTGTGCACTTCTTTTTTTTAATTACATAGTAAATAAAAAAGCTGGAAAATAGTTTTAGGACTTGGGATATTTTTAAAAATGTGTTATAATTTTTAAAGGAGTTGATGTTATGGAAAGTAAAGCGCGGGGATTGGGAATAGCTTCATTATCTTTAGGCTGTGTATCGATTGTTTTTGATTTTATTCCTGTAATAAGTTTAGTCTGTGGAATTGTAGGAATTGTCTTGGCTGTTAAGGCGGCTAAAGAAATTAAAAGTGGGATAATTACCGCAGGATTAGTAACTTCGATTGTAGGGACAGTTTTAAGTTTTGTTGTCGGTACTTGTGTAGGTTTGGCTTGTATTGCTTCTTGTTATTCCTATGACTATATTAAAGACAATATAAATGATTATAATTATCATGATGATGATACGTTTTATTGGTAAATTTTATTGACAAAAGACTATTTTATGTTATAATATTTATGACAGATTTAAGTGGGCAGAAAATCCCACTTTTATTATTAATTAGACTAGAGGTGAATTAATTGGAAGAAAAGTTAGCTAAGTTAAAAAAATTAGTAAGTGAAGCTTTAGCTTCTAAAAATATAATTGTTGATACCATAACTTATGAAAAAAATAGTGGCAATTATAACGTTTTAAGTATTGTTTTAGATAAAGTTGGAGGTATTGATTTAGATGCTATTGTGGAAGCTACAAAAATAATTAATCCGATCGTGGATGCTAATGATATTACTGATGATTCATATATATTAGATGTTATATCAAAGGAAAGAGGTAAAGAAAATGAATAAAGAAGAATTTATTAAAGCAGTAAAAAATATTGTTAAAGAAAAAGGAATTAGTGAAGACATTGTTTTTGATGCTATGGAACAAGCTTTAGTTACAGCTTATAAAAAGAATTTTAAATCTAAGACAAATGTTAAAGTCGATATTAATCGAGAAACGGGAGAAATTAAAGTTTATTCTTATTTAGTAGTAGTGGATGATGTCGATTTTGGGAGTGAAACAACTGATGAAGAAGGAAATGTAGTTAAAGTACCGCCCGCTATAAATATAGATGCGCAAATTATTTTAGAACAAGCTCAAGAAATGGTGCCAGGTATTAAAGTTGGTGAAACAATTGAAACCGAAGTAACTCCAAAAGATTTTGGACGGATTGCTGCCTCAACAGCTAAACAAGTTTTAACTCAAAAAATAAGAGAAGCCGAAAAAGATAGTCTAATTGAAGAATTTAAAGATAAACAAGATGAAATGTTACTTGGTTTAGTAGCTATGGAAGATGCTCGTAATTATTATATTGATTTTGGAAGAGCTAGAGGTATTCTTCCTAAAAAAGATATTATTCCCGGAGAAACTATAAAGATGGGTTCTAATATAAGAGTATATGTTACGAAAATTGAAAATAATAATAAAGGACCTTTAATACTTTTATCAAGAAAAACTTATGGTTTTGTTAAAAGATTATTTGAACTAGAAATACCCGAATTACAAGATGGAACTTTAATTATTCATAGTGTGGTTAGAGAAGCAGGTATTCGTAGTAAAGTAGCCGTATCTTCAACTAATGATCGCGTAGATCCTCTAGGTACTTGTATTGGAGAAAAAGGTTCAAGATTAGCAAGTATTTTAAAAGAACTTAATGGGGAAAAAGTTGATATTGTACCATATAGTGAAGACCCTGCAGAATTTATTAAAAGAGCTTTAACGCCCGCGAAAAATGCCATAGTTAGTATACCTGATGCAACTAAAAAAGAAGCTTTGGCAGTCCTTCCCGAAAATGAACTTGCTTTAGCTATTGGTAAAGGTGGTAATAATATTAAATTAGCTAGTAAATTAACAAAATATAAAATTACCATTAAAACAATGCAAGAAATAAATGAAGAGGGTAATAGATAACAGCCTTTAAAAAAATAGGTAAAGTAAAGGGTGAAGAAAATTGAAAAAAATACCAATGCGAACTTGTATTATTACAAAAGAAAAATTAGAAAAAAGAGATTTACTGAGAATTGTGCGAACTCCAGAGGGAAAAGTTATCTTAGATGAAACTTTAAAAGCTAATGGGCGCGGAGCTTATTTAAAAAAAGATATTAAAGTAATTGAAGAAGCGCAAAAAACTAAAGCTTTAGAGCGAGTTCTAAATGTGGCAATTGATAATAATATATATGAGGAAGCAAAAAGTAAATGTATAAAGGAGGGAAACTAAATGGAAATGACAGTTAGAGAATATGCTAATGATGTTAATTTAAGTGTAGCTGAAGTCATTAAAAAATGTATTGATTTAGGTATTGAAGTTAAAAATGCTGATGATTATTTGAGTGATGAAGATATTATTAGTTTAGATAATGCCATTAATTTAATTGTCGAAGATGAAACTTTTGAAAGTGTTGATGCAATAGATGAAGTAGTTGATGAAATTGTCGCTAGTAGTAATATTACCAAAAATATTAATACAACAGATAAAAAACAAAAGTTAAAAAAGAAAAAAGAAACTACCGAAAATCAAGACTATTCTAAAATGCGCAAAGAAATGTATAAAAATAAAGATAAATTAATGCGCCAAGAACAAAGTGAAGATGTTGTTTTATATAAAGAAGGAATGACTGTTCAAGAACTAACTAATGAATTAAATGCTTCCACGACGGAAGTTATTAAAAAGTTAATGTCTTTAGGAGCAATGTTATCTTTAAATAATCCCATTGATTTTGCTACCGCGGAAGTTTTAGCTTTAGAATATCATAAAACTTTAAAAAGAGAAGAAACCCAAGATGTGGCTAATTTTGAAGAATATGAAATTGTAGATAAAGAAAGTGATTTAGTTTCTAGAGCGCCAATTGTAACTATTATGGGACATGTTGACCATGGAAAAACAACACTTTTAGATTATATTCGTTCAAGTCATATTGTCGATAAAGAGTTTGGAGGAATTACCCAACATATTGGAGCTTATCAAATTGAAAGAAATGGGCAAAAAATTACCTTTATCGATACTCCAGGTCATGCAGCTTTTACGGAAATGCGTGCAAGAGGAGCTAGTGTAACCGATATTGTAATTATAATTGTCGCCGCGGATGATGGTGTTATGCCTCAAACTAAAGAAGCGGTAGAACATGCTTTATCAGCTAAAGTACCAATTATTGTCGCGGTCAATAAAATAGATAAACCAAATGCTAATCCCGAAAAAGTTATGACCGAAATGGCAGAGTTAAATATTACACCGGAAGCTTGGGGAGGAGATATTCCATTTATTAATATTTCCGCGCATACAGGCGAAGGAATTGATACTTTACTCGAAACTATTTTAACCATTAGTGAACTTAATGGTTATAAAGCTAATCCCCATAGATATGCTGTTGGTTCGGTAATTGAATCTCGGCAAGACAAAAATGTCGGGGGAGTAGCTAGTCTTTTAATTATGAATGGTACTTTAAGACTAGGGGACCCAATTGTTGTAGGTACGACTTATGGTAAAGTTCGAACTATGAAAAATGACCAAGGTGTTTCTATTACTACGGCTCTTCCAGCAACACCTGTAGAAATAACCGGTTTAAATGATAATCCAAGTGCAGGCGATAAATTTATGGCTTTTGAAACGGAAACAGAAGCTAAAAAAATTGCGGAAAAGAGAGCTTTAAGTGTTAAAGAAAGCAAATATAAGAAAAATATTATTTCTTTAGATGATTTATTTAGTAAAATTAATGAAGGTCAAAAAGAAATTAATATTGTTTTAAAAGCCGATGTTCGAGGTAGTGAAGAAGCTGTTAAAAATAGTTTATTAAAAATAAATGTCGAAGGGGTTAAAATAAATGTTATTCGTTCAGGGATTGGACCTATAAGTGAAAGTGATGTTGTTTTAGCTAATGCTTCTAATGCGATTATAATTGGTTTTAATGTTGTAACTAGTAATTTAGTGAAAGAAATGGCTAAAGAATATAATGTAGATATTCGTCTTTATACAATTATTTATAAATGTATTGAAGAAATAGAATTAGCTATGAAAGGTATGCTTGACCCAGAATTTGAAGAACATATTTTAGGTAGTGCCGAAATTAGAAAAATATTTAAGTTTTCCAAAGTTGGAAATATCGCGGGTTGTTATATAACTGATGGGGTTGTTAAAAATAATGCCAGTGTGCGTTTAATTAGAGATGGTGTGGTAATTACAACAACAACTATTGCTTCTATTCAAAGAGAAAAAGACAGTGTTAAAGAAGTTAAAAAAGGCTTTGAATGTGGAATAACTTTAGAAAACTTCTCCGATATTAAAGTAGGAGATATTATTGAATGCTTTGAAATGGTTGAGGTGAAAAGGTAATGCCTACTCATAAAATAGCTAAAATTAATAGTGAAGTTACGCGCAGTATTAGTCAAATATTATTTGAAGAAGCTAAAGATGAAATATTAAAGTCTTTAACTATTACGGGAGCTAAAGTTTCTAAAGATTTAAGTTATGCCAAAATATATTTTACTTCTTTATTAGATATGGATAAAGAAAAACTTGTTAAAGAAGTAAATGAAGCTAGTTCTTTTATTCGAACTAAATTAGCCCAAAGTTTAAATTTAAGACATACACCTATTTTAGAATTTGTGTATGATGATTCTATTGAATATGCTAATAACATTGAAAGGATAATCGATAAGATACATCAAGATGATTAAAGGTGTTATAGTAGTAAATAAAGAAGAAGGCTATACTTCTAGGGATGTAGTAAATATTGTCAGTAAAGTTTTAAATACTAAAAAAGTAGGACATACGGGGACATTAGACCCTATAGCAACTGGAGTATTAGTATTAGTTATTGGAAAATATACTAAGCTTGTGGAAAGATTAACAGCTTTAGATAAAGAATATATTGGGGAAATTAAACTAGGAATAGAAACTGATACTTTAGATATTACAGGAAATATTATAAGGCAAAAAGAATTTAAAATAACTAAAGAAGATATTTTAAAAGTATTTGCTTCTTTTATCGGAAAATATAAGATGGAAGTTCCTAAATACTCGGCGATTAAAGTAAAGGGGAAAAAATTATATGAATATGCCCGAAATAAAGAAGAAGTAGAATTACCTATAAAAGAAGTTAATATTTATAGTTTAGAGTTATTAGATTTTCATGATGATATAATTAAGTTTAAAGCTCATGTTTCTAAAGGAACTTATATTCGCAGTTTAATTCGCGATATTTGCCAAAGTTTAAAAGTATTAGGAACAATGAATAGTTTAGTTAGAACTAAGCAAGGTAACTTTAGAATTAATGAAGCTTCTAAAATAGAAGATATTAAAAAAGGGGATTATCAACTTTTAAATATAAAAGATATTTTAAACTTAAAAGAATATTCTTTAACTAAAGAAGAATATTTCTTAGTTAAAAATGGGAATAAAATTAAGTTAAATAGTTTAGAAGAAGAAATATATTTAACTTACTTAAATAAAGAAGTAGCGATATATCAAAAAGTTAATGATTTATATGTGCCTTATATAATGTTAGAAGATTAATTCTAACTTTTTTTATCTTAACCTATGTATTTTTTAAAAGAAATGTATTATAATATTTCTAGTGATTTATTATGTTTACATTTATCGATACATTTGTAGAAAATATATTACAAGGTTTAGGAGTATGGGGACCTATTGTTGGTTGTTTTTTTATAATAATTGAATCAATATTTCCTATTTTGCCTCTATTTGTATTTATAACTTTAAACTTTTTAGCTTTTGGGAATATCATTGGTTTTATTATTTCGTGGGTATTTACGTGTTTAGGTTGTTCTTTATCTTTCTTTTTAATGCGTAAAAAAGTACAAACCCATCTCTTTCGGCATTTAAATGCTAAAGGTTTAATTTCTCAAGAAAGTATTAATAATATCGATAAATTAAAACTAGAACAATTAACGATGATTATCGCAGTTCCTTTTACGCCAGCTTTTTTAGTAAATATAATCGCCGGTTTATCTAAAATGAGTTATAAAAAATATTTAACGGCTCTATTAGTTGGGAAAATCTTTTTAGTTTATTTCTGGGGTTTTGTGGGTGTAGGTTTAATTGAAAGTATTAAAAATCCTATCTATTTAGTTAAAATTTTGGTTTTAGTTATTATTGCTTTTATTATAAGTAAACTAATTGCCAAAAGATTTAAAATCAATTAAATATACTTGCATAATAAAAATATATATGATATACTTATTTTGTTAAGTAAAGATTATTTACTTAACCAGCTTTATTTCTTAATAAAGCTTGCTGAACCTAGTAGGGATTTAGATATTATTTCTAAGTCCTTTTTTTTTATTAAAAAGTTGTGTTAAACTTTATGACTGATTAATGTATTCAGCATATGCAATATTTAAATCAATAGGCATTTTAATAG
>CANQOE010000080.1 GCA_947625315.1 uncultured Bacilli bacterium
TTTTAGAGGAGAGGCTCTACCTTCTATTGCTAGTGTTGCTGAAGTTAAATTAACAACTAGTAATGGAGTTACTTCTTCTTATATTCATATAAAAGGGGGAGAAATGTTAGAAGAAAAGAGTGGAGAAAATCGCCAAGGAACCGATATTGAAGTAACTAATCTTTTTTATAATACGCCCGCGCGTTTAAAATATTTAAAAAGTGAAATTACCGAAAATTATAATTGTGTCAATTTAATTGAAAAATTAGCATTAGCTCATCCCGATATTAAATTTACATTAACTAATAATGCTAAAGTTTTAGTAAAAACTAGTGGTTCTAATAATTTACTTAAAACTATTCATGAAATATATGGGTTAAATATTTCTAATAAAATGTTAGAATTTAAAGCTAGTAATGATGATTTTGATATTTATGGTTATATTTGTAAACCCGAAATTCTTAGAAGTAATAAAAATGATTTTAATACTTTTATTAATGATCGAATAGTTAAAAATTTAGATATTAATCGAGCCATAAATGATGCTTATTATACTTATAAAATGGATGGGAAATATCCGATAGTTATTTTAAAAATAAATACCGACCCTACTTTAGTAGATGTTAATATTCATCCTACCAAACAAGATGTTAAATTAAGTAAAATTAATGATTTATATGAACTTATTTATCAAACAATTAAAAATACTTTAGCTAATAATTTATTAGTACCTAATGCTTTAAAAGAACAAAGTGTTAATATTATTAAAGATGAAGTAATAGCTAGTGTTTTACAAAATATGACTAAAGAAGAAAAAGTAGTACAAGAAGAGTTAAATTTTAAAATTGCGATAGATAAAGAAGAAGATAAACCAATTACTTCTTTAGAAGATACGAAAGAAGAAGTTAAAGCTTTAAATTTATATCCGGTTGGATTAGCTTTAGGAACTTATATTATTGCTCAAAATGAAGAAGGCATGTATATTATTGACCAACATGCGGCCCAAGAAAGAGTAAATTATGAACGTTATATGGCAGCTTTAAAAAATAAAATGCGAAGGAGTACTACTAATTTATTAGTTCCAATAACGATTGAACTATCCGCGAGTGATTATTTAGTTGTTACTAATAATTTAACAGTTTTAACAGATTTAGGTTTTGAAATTGAAGAATTTGGTTTAAATACGTTAATTGTTAAAGGCCATCCTACTTGGTTAAAAGAAGGTTATGAAGAAGAAAGTATTCGTAAAATAATTGATTTAGTAATAGTTAATAAACAAAATTTTGACCCGGTTAAATTTAATGAAAGTATTGCGATAACTTTAGCTTGTAAAATGAGTATTAAAGCTAATTATCATATTTCCCATGAAGAACAAGAAGAATTATTAAGAGAACTTGCTATGTGTTCTAATCCTTATAATTGTCCTCATGGACGTCCTACCATTATTAAATTTAGTATTTATGATTTAGAGCGCATGTTTAAAAGAGTAGTTAATTAATATATCTTTAAAATAAATAGACATTTATTTAACAGAAAAATAATTTTAGGCTTAAATTTTTTCTTGGTTCGTGGTACAATATTTACAGAGGTGTTATATTATGAATAAAAAACTTAAATGGTTTTTACAATGGACTTTATTTGTCATAATTATTATTGCCTTTATATTTATTGGAACAAGAGATTTTAGTAGTAAAGTAGTTATAGATAATGAACGATTTGATTTGGAATACCCCACAGTTTCAAAAGATAATGTTTTTAAATATACCAATGCTAGAGAAGTATATAGTTTATTTAAGGGAGGCAGTGCTATTGTTTTTATGGGATTTCCTGCTAATCCCTGGAGTGGGCCTTATGCGAATATTTTAAATGAAGCGGCTAAAGAAAATAATATTAAAGAAATATTATATTACGATTTTTATGAAGATAGAGAAAATCGCAATGGGACTTATCAAAGTATTGTTTTAGCTTTAAGTAATTATTTACCAGTTTTAGATGAAAATAATCAAAATATTTATGCGCCAACTTTAATAATTATTAAAAAGGGACAAGTAATTGCTTATGATGATGAAACAGCCATTATAAATGGAAATATAAAGCCCGAAGAACATTGGACTAACTTTAATATTGAACTAAAAAAGAATGCTTTTGCTTCAATGTTTCAAGAATATTTAAAAAAAGACTAACTAAATTAGATAATTAATGATATAATAGAAGGGAAAGAGGAATATATATGGATGATACAGAATTAAAATTTAAAAAAACAATTGAAAGTTTAGAGAATCGTTTATTAAACATTCGAGCAGGAAGAGCTAATCCGGCTATGCTTCAAGGAATTAGTGCTAGTTATTATGGTGCGATGACGCCTATTAGTAGTTTAGCTAATATTACTGTTCCTGAAGCACGTAGTTTAATGGTTAAACCTTTTGATAAGAGTGCACTAAAAGATATTGAAAGAGCTATTAATGAAGCTAATATTGGAATTACACCAGTTAATAATGGGGAAGTAATTATTTTAACTGTTCCCGAATTAACCGAAGAAAAAAGAAGAGATTATGTTAAACAAGCGAAAACTATTTGTGAAGAAGCTAAAGTTGCTTTAAGAAATATTCGCCAAGAAGCTAATAATGATATTAAAAAATTAGAATTAAGCGAAGATGAAGAGAAAAGAGAGCTTGATAGTATACAAGATTTAATAAATGAATATAATAAAAAAGTAGATGAAATATTTAAAGAAAAAGAAACTGAATTAATGAGGGTTTAATATGAAAAAAGATAATTCACCAAAGGATTTAACGGAAGTTATATCATTAACTAAGAAAATCTTAAAAATTCTTTATGTAGCTTTAATTGTCGGAATAGTTTTAATTGGAACAATTATTTTACGGAATTTAAATGTTTGGCCAATTGTTTTTTCGTTAATTAAAGTTATAAGTCCTTTGTTTATTGGATTTGTAATTGCTTGGCTTTTAAATCCGATTGTTAAAAAAATGAATAATAAAGGAATACCAAGAATACTCGGAAGTTTAATAGTTTATTTAATATTTATTGTTTTAATGTATATATTACTTAGAGTATTAATTCCTACTTTATATAACCAAATAAATGAGTTAATAGCTAATCTTCCTGGTATTTTAGATAAAGTTAAGAATGTAGTTAATGATTTTGTTGACCAAGTAGCTATCAGTGGGCTAGATTTATCTAATTTTAAAAATAATATCTTTAATAGTGTTGGTGAGTATGTTGTTAATTTAACTAATTCTATTCCTAATTCTTTAATAGGTATTATTGGTAATGTTATTTCGGGATTAGGAACTATTTTAATAAGTTTAGTAATTGGTTTATATATGTTATTTGATTTTGATTCTATTAGTCATCATTTCTTAAAATTAGTACCTAATAAAAATAAATATGAAATAGAAGTTTTATTAACTGATATAGGTAAAGAAGTGCGCAAAACTATAAGTGGTACTTTACTTGTTGCTTTAATGGTCTTTATCTGTGATACAATTGGCTTTAGTATAATTGGTTTAAATGCCCCATTACTATTTGGTTTAGTTTGTGGTTTAACTGATTTAATTCCTTATATTGGCCCATATATAGGTGGTGCTGCGGCGGTTATTGTTGGTTTTTCCCAAGGTTCTATTACTGGGATTGCGGCCTTAATCATTGTTGTAGTTGTTCAGTTAGTAGAAAATTATGTTTTACAACCAGTAGTTATGAGTAAAACAACTAATTTACATCCCGTAACTATTATTGTCGGTTTATTAGTTTTTGCTCATTTCTTTGGAATACTAGGAATGATTATAGCAACCCCTTGTATTGCTTTAATTAAAGTTATTTATAAATTTATTGCGAAAAAATATAATTTCTTTAAAGATGAAGATGTTTTAGTTAAATAAAACACTTCTTTTTTTATGTGTTAATTTGCTTAAGTTGTGAGAAAAAAAGGATATTTTATAGAAAATAAATAATGAAAGAGCTTTAATTTTATTATTATCAATAAAGATCTTAAATGCTTCTTTAATAATGGATATAATATTTAAAAATAGAAAATATAATATTAAAAAAAAGCTAAAAAATAGCTTAAAAATAAATCTTTTGTTATTTAAAAAAACCCATAAAGGAGGTCTTTATTGGGTTATAAAACAATAGCAATTAGGTTATTAGCGCCTTTATTAACTATTTTGGTAACAGTTTGGCTCAATTTATATCTTGTAGCTTCTGGCATCATACTAAGTTTAGCTTGAATACCTTCTTGAACAATAGCTTCTAAGCTTCTACCAAAGATTTCACTTTGCCAAATAGAGTTAGGATCTTTTTCATAATCTTTCATTAAATAGTTAATTAACTCTTTACTTTGGGCTTCACTACCGATAATTGGTTCAAAAGTTGATTGGACTTCGACTTTCATCAAATGAACAGAAGAAGCTGTTGCTTTAAGTTTTACACCATATCTTGAACCTTGTTTAACAATTTCCGGAGTTTCTAATTTCATATCTTTAATTGTCGGATAAACTATACCATAACCACTGCTTCTAGCAACTTTTAATGCACTTTTTATGGCATCCATTTCTTCTTTGCTTTCTTTATAATTAGCAAATATTTTAATTAATCCCGCTTTAGAAGTAGCTTCTTCACCCATAATATTTTTTAAAACTTCATCGTATAAACTATCGGCAGCTTCCAGTTTAATAGTAACAGTCCCACTCGCGGCATCAAGTTCACTTATATATGATTTGGCAATATATTCACTATCTTGAAAATGTTCTAAAATAAAGTCAATATCTTTAACTTTTTCGACACTAATAACACTTTCTTTAATTTTATCTAAATAATGTTGTTTAATTGGGTGCGTTTTTGGTAAAGCATCTATCCAATCAGGAATATTAACTTTGATATCAATAACTGGGAATTCATATAATGCTTTTCGCAAAATTTCCATAATTTCGACTTCATTCATTTTCTCCGCGCTAATAGGCATAACTGGTACTTCATAACTTTCTTCTAATTCTTGAGCTAATCTAACAGTCTCCGTATTTGTGGGATGCACACTATTTAATAAAACAATAAAAGGTTTCCCAATTTCTTTTAATTCATTAATAACTTTATTTTCCGCTTCCACATAACTACTTCTTGGAATTTCACCAAAAGAAGCATCAGTTGTAACTACTATGCCAATTGTGGCATGATCTCGAATAACTTTCTGGGTTCCCACTGATGCTGCTTCCACAAAAGGGATAGCTTCTTCAAACCAAGGAGTTTTAACCATTCTTGGATTTCCATCTTCATCTTCATAACCTGTTGCTCCCGGAATGACAAAACCAACACAATCAACAAGTTTAATATTAGTTGTAAATTCATCGACTTGAATATTTGCCCCATTAGAAGGCACAAATTTTGGCTCCGTAGTCATTATTGTTTTTCCTTGAGCACTTTGAGGTATTTCATCTAAACAATGTTTTTTTTCGTATTCATCCGTAATATTAGGAACAACTAAATTTTCAATAAATCTTTTAATAAAAGTTGACTTACCTGTTCTAACTGAACCTACCACCCCTAGATAAATACTGCCATTTCCTCTTTTGGCAATTGAAGATAATAATTCTTTCTTATCCATTAATCCACCATTCTTTCTTAAAAACTTTCTATTTAAAGCTATGTTTTAATATTTTAAAATATAACTAAATTTAAAAAAATTATTTAAGAATTTTTATTTTTTTAAAGTTAATTTTCTTATAGCTTCTTCTACATGTTCAGGTTTTAAACCCGAGCAATCATAAATATTTCTAATATTTCTTTTATCTTTTACATTACTTGTTTTAATTAAATGTTCTTTAAATTCTTGTAAATAATATACTTCATCATCAATTATAATAAAGTTTTCCACATCTTTATTTTTAAGCCATGCCTTAATTTCTTCGTTGCGTTTCCCCTCAATATAAGGGGTAACATCATATATTTTTAAACCATATTCTTGAAACATTTTAATTAAAGCATAAAATTTTTCCGTCCCCTTAATAACTTGACCATTTTTTAGAATACCCATTAATCGCCAACTTGAACTTAAAACTATTAAAGCTTGGGTCTCCTCAACAATTCTTTTTAAATACTCTAATTTTTCTCTATCTATTTCTAATCTTCTAGTTTTGGTTATTTGATATTCGTTATATATATCTTCAAAAGTTTTGCTATCATTTAACACTCCATCAATATCTAAAAATATTACTTTCATCTTATTAACCTCATCAATGTTTAATTATTATAGCATTTTAAAATATCTTTTCCTAGTATTTCAGAAAAAAAGAGTAAATTAAATTAAAAAGAGAAACTTTATGAAATTTGTGAGCAAAAAATAACATAAAGTTTTTTT
>CANQOE010000081.1 GCA_947625315.1 uncultured Bacilli bacterium
ACTGTCACCTGTTCAATTTAGGTTACAATCCTTAAATAATTAAACTGTCCAACTTTTGGGGTTCAGTTCATTTTAGTCTTTTTTTTATTTCTAAAATTTTTCTTGCTAATAATTTCAAAATTGTGATATTGTTTAATTTAATCCAATAATTATTACTGCATTTTTAGTTAATTAAATTGTTAAATAAATAATGACATTTGCTAATAAATTTGGTACAATATATTTAAGAAAGAAGTGAAAAAATATGTTAAAAGAATTTAAAGAGTTTATCTCCCGGGGAAATGTGCTTGATCTAGCTATTGGTGTTATTATGGGTGGTGCTTTTTCGGCTATTGTTACTAGTTTAGTTAATAATATTATTACCCCCATCATTGGTTTAATTTTAGGAGGCGTTAATTTTTCGGAATTATCTATAACATTTAGAGATACTAAAATTGTTTATGGTGCTTTTATTCAATCAGTAATTGATTTTCTAATTATCGCGGCTTGTATTTTCTTCTTTGTTAAATTTATTAATAAATTAACGCATTTAAGAAAGAAAAAAGAAGAAGAAAAGAAAGAAGTTTTACCACCTAAAAGAGAAGAAGTTGTTTTATTAGAAGAAATTCGGGATTTATTAAGAAATGAAAAACCTGCCCCTAAAAAGGCTAAGAAATGATTATTTGTATTGTTGGACCAACTGGAGTTGGAAAGACAGCTTTAAGTATTGCTTTAGCTAAAAAATATCATGGAATAATTATCAATAATGATGCTATGCAAATATATAAAGGTTTAAATATTGGCACTGCAAAAATAAAGGAAGAAGAAAAAGAAAATATTCCCCATCTATTATTTGATATTGCCGAGGTAACCACAAATTATACGGTATATGATTATCAAAAAGATGCCCGAAAAATTATTGAAGAAAACAAAGATAAAAACTTGATTTTTGTCGGAGGTACTGGTCTATATTTAAAGGCGGCTTTATATAATTATGTCTTTAAAGAAGATAAAACTAAAGAAAATTATGAGGATTTATCGAATGAGGAATTATATGCTTTAGCTCTAAAAAAAGATCCTCAAATGCCAATTCATCAAAATAATCGTCAAAGGTTAATTCGCTTTTTAAATAAAGAATTAAGTCCTAAAGAAGAATGCTATCCTCTCTATCCCACCATTTATATTGGCTTAACAGCACCACGAGATATTTTATATGAACGCATAAATAAAAGGGTAGAAGCCATGTTTGAGGAAGGCTTAATTGATGAAGTTAAAACATTTAGGCCTTATTTTGCTAACTCTAAAGCTTTAAATACAGCCATTGGTTATAAGGAAGTTTATTCTTATTTAAAAGGGGATATTACCTTAGATGAATGTCAAGATTTAATTAAAAAAAACTCTCGACATTATGCTAAAAGGCAATATACATTCTTTAACAATCAACTACCAATTACTTGGTTTAATGTTGATTTTGCTAATTTTAATAATACTATAAAAGAAGTAGAAAATTATATTTCCAAGATAAGTGGGTGAAAAAATGCCAAGTACTATTAAAGATATCTTAATAACTTTAGAAAATAAAGGCTATGAAGCCTATGTTATTGGGGGTTATGTTCGAGATTATTTACTAAATCGTGTTTCTTATGATATTGATATTTGTACTAATGCCACCCCTCAAGAATTACTGACTATTTTTCCTAAAGCTCAAGTTCAACTAGGAAGTATATCTTTTAAAAAAAACAAGTATTCTTTTGAAATAACTACTTATCGCGAAGAATTAGCCTATGCAAATCGGCGTCCTATTAAATATGTCTATCTTTCGCATTTAGAAGATGATTTAAAACGCCGTGATTTTACCATTAATACTATTGCTATGAATAAAGATAATAAAATAATTAATTTAAGGCATGGTTTAGAATCTCTTGAAAAAAAAGAAATAAAGGTTGTCGGGGATATTTCTCAAAAATTAACGGAAGACCCACTGCGTATTATGCGGGCTATTAGATTAGCTACCATTTTAAATTTTCAACTTGAACCAACTTTAACCCAATTTATTTCTAATAATTCATCTTTAATTTTAACTTTATCATCTGAGCGTCTTCGTTTAGAATTAGATAAAATATTTTTATCTTCTAATATTTCTTATGGTCTTGAATTACTTACTAATTTAAATATTTTTAAAGCCTTAGGCATAACTTTTACTTCGGTAATACCAACCACATCTTTAGAAGGTATTTATGCCCAATTAAATGTTGGCCCTAAACTAAAATTTACTAACCAAGAAAAAAAGAAAATTACTACGCTTCAAAATATTATTGCTAAAGGAAACATTACAAAAGAAACTATTTATTATTATGGTTTAGAATTATCTTTAATCGGGGGTGAAATTTTAGGTATATCTTCTTCTAAAATAAAAGAAATGCATGCTAATTTACCAATTTTTAAACCTCAAGATATTGCTCTTAAACCTAAGGTTATCATAAAACTATTAAACATTAATTATTCTAAAACTATAAGTACAATAATGCATGATTTAGAAATAGCTATATTATCTAATAATCTTGCTAATACTAAAGAAAGTCTTACATCTTATATTATCAATAATCGTGGAAGGTGGCTTAAATGACCAATAATATCTTTAAAACTAAAAAATATATAACTAACAATTTATTTATTCAAAAAGCTTTAGAACTTAAATTAAGTTTAGAAGAATTTTTAATGTTGACTTATTTTGATAATTGTTCAGATAATTATTTAGATATTAATGAAGTTGCTCAAAATTTAAGTTTAAAAAAAGAAGAAGCTTATCAAGTTTTTAATAATTTATTAAATAAAAAGTTATTAGCTATTGAAACAATTAAAGATTTAGAAGGACGTTTAATTGAAAAAGTTAGTCTAGATAATTTTTATAATCTCTTAACAATGGAAGCTGATACCAAACAAAAATTACAAATCAAAAGTGATATTTTTAGTTTATTTGAATCTGATTTTTTTGGGCGACCAATTAATAACATGGAATATGAAATAATTAATGCTTGGCTAGAAAAAGGTTATAGTGAAGAACTTATAACTTGTGCTTTAAAAGAAGCTATTTATAATGGAGCATCTAACCTTCGTTATATTGATAAAATATTATATGAATGGCATAAAAAAGGCTTAAAAACCAAAGAAGATGTCGATCAAAACTTAAAAGAACACCAAAAAAATAAAGAAGAAAATAGAAAGGAATTATTTGATTATAATTGGTTAGATGATGAAGAGTAAAATAATTTTAGAAAATTTAAACAAATTATATCCTAATGCTACTTGTGAATTAAATTATCATAAACCTTATGAATTACTTATTGCGACTGTTTTAAGTGCGCAATGTACTGATAAAAGAGTCAATCAAGTAACCGCGGTTTTATTTACTAAATATGATATCTTTAGTTTAGCTAAAGCTTCTATAAAAGATATTGAAGATATAATTCGTCCCTGTGGAACCTTTACTAGAAAAGCTAAATATCTAAAAGAAATTGCCCAAAGTTTAGTAAAAGACTATAAAGGTGAAGTCCCTAATAATCGGGAATATTTAGAAAATTTACCAGGAGTTGGTCATAAAACTTGCAATGTTGTTTTAGCTAATATTTATGGGGTACCTTCTATTGCCGTGGATACTCATGTTATGCGCGTATCTATTCGTTTAAAATTAGCTAAACCTCAAGATAATGTTTCGACAATTGAAAAAAAATTGATGCAAAAGTTTCCCCAATCTAGTTGGATTAAACTTCATCATCAATTAGTTTTATTTGGACGTTATAATTGTAAAGCTAAAAATCCCCAATGTATTAATTGTCCCTTTAAAGATTTTTGTGCTTACTATACAAAAATATCTTCTTCATAAACAATGGGTAAATTATTAAACAGTGTAAATAAACTTACATTGCTTTCTTTAAAATACTTATCTAAAGGATTATTGTTACTGGTAATTTCAACAATATCATTAATTTTAATATTTTTATCAACAATTATTTGGGTTTCTTCTTTATCTATTTTTTTAACTTCATACCAGGTATTTTTAATAAATACTTTTTTTATTTCTTTTTTCATTCCCTTTAAATAGCCAAAATTTATGATAGCAATATTTTTCTTTTGATGATATTTTTTAATTCTTTTAATTGTTGTTTGTAAATTAAAAGCTTGATAATATGTTCTCTTTTTAAATAGTTTTTTATTTTCTAATCCATAAACTAAATTATCTAATTTTAAAGCATTACCAATTTCTAAGTCATTTAAACTTAATATTAATAATTTGGAATTTTTAGTTTCATAATTTTCATTATCATCTATTATAAAACCAACTATTTTCAAATATTTATTATTAGTTAAAAAATCTTTTATATCTTTGTTAAGTTTATTTTGTTTATATATTAAAATATTAATTTCTTCATTTATATTAATTTTTTTTAAAAATTTTATATCTTCTATAATTATAATAACATTATTAACTATTAAATCATAAATATTATCTTCATTTAATTCGCCATGATAAATAATTTTAATATCTCTATTTAATCTTCTAATTTTTCCTACATCATCTAAATTATTTACATATAAATAATCAATATCATTTAAATAATTAATAAATAATAAACCATGATTAAAAGCATTATTACTAACATCTAAAATTAAATGTTTATTTAAATTTTGTTTTTTTATTATTTCAATATTTTTTAATATCTTATCTTTATCTATTTTAATATATGTTTCCAATTTTATTTCACCCTTATTATTGTAACAAATGATTTATTATCTGTCTAGTTAAATTTACTTTACTTTTTTAATTGTAAAGTTAATACTTATTTTTTTAATAAATATTGATTAAAAGACTTAATATTTGGTATACTTATATTAGAAGTAAAAGGTGGTTAAAATGGCAAAAATTGTTGATTTAAAAGCTCGGGAAATATTAGATAGTCGAGGTAATCCTACCATAGAAGCTACAATTTATTTAGATAATGGAATAACCGCTACATCATCAATTCCTTCGGGAGCTTCAACTGGTAGTAAAGAAGCTTTAGAATTAAGAGATAATGATAAAAATCGTTATCAAGGAAAAGGTGTTTTAAAAGCTGTTTATAATATAAATAATCCCATTAAAAATGCTTTAATTAATCATGAATTAGACCAAGTAGATATTGATAAATTATTAATTTCTTTAGATGGAACCCAAAATAAAAGCAATTTAGGAGCTAATGCTACTTTAGCCGTATCTTTATGTTGCTTAAAAGCTTTAGCTAAATGTGAAAATAAAGAATTATATGCTTATTTATCTAGTGGGAAATTATCTTTACCAATTCCGATGGTTAATATTATTAATGGGGGAGTTCATGCTTCTAATAATTTAGATATTCAAGAGTTTATGATTGTTCCAACCGTTAAAGGCATTAAAGAAAAAGTACGCTGTGCATCGGAAATATTTCATACTTTAAAAGCTATTTTAAAAGATCAAAATTTAAGTACTGCCGTCGGGGATGAAGGAGGCTTTGCTCCTAATTTACCAAGTAATAAAGTGGCTTTAGATTTAATTATGTTAGCTATTCAAAAAGCTGGTTATATTCCTGGTAAAAACTGTTTTATTGCTCTTGATGTTGCCGCGAGTGAATTATATAATCAAAATACTCAAACTTATAAATTAGATAATAAACAACATACCGCCGATGAACTTATAAAATATTATATTTATTTAATTAATAATTATCCTATTATTAGTATTGAAGACCCTTTTGAAGAATACGATTTTGCTTCTTTAGCCGTATTAACTAAATTAATTGGGGAAAAAATCATGTTAGTCGGGGACGATTACTTTGTAACTAATATAAAATATTTAAATGAAGGTATAAATGCCAAAGCAGGTAATGCTATCTTACTTAAAGCTAATCAAATTGGAACAGTTACGGAAATGATTAAAACAATTATTCATGCTCGCCAAAATAATTATAAAATGATTATATCCCATCGCAGTGGCGAAACTCTTGATACTTTTATCGCTGATTTTGCCGTCGGTTTAGCACTCCCTTTTATTAAAACTGGTTCTATGTCGCGAGGAGAGAGAATAGCTAAATATAATCGTTTAATGGAAATTGAAGAACAATTAAGAAAGTAGGTTGATTAAAATGTTTGTTGGTGAAAATCCTATTCATATTGAAGCTAATGCTGATATTGCCCCTTTATGTATTATGCCAGGGGATCCTCTTCGGGCTAAATATATTGCCGAAAATTTTTTACAAAACGCTACATTAGAAAATGAAATAAGAGGAA
>CANQOE010000082.1 GCA_947625315.1 uncultured Bacilli bacterium
AAGAATTGCTTGAGTCATACTATCACGACCTTTTATAGCAGATCCTCCGGCACTATCACCTTCGACTAGGAAGATTTCACTAATTGAAGCATCTTTACTTTTACAATCGGCTAGTTTACCAAAGAAATTAGTAACATCTAAAGCTCCATTACGCCGAGTTGTTTCTCGGGCTTTTTTGGCCGCGATTCGAGCGCGAGAGGCTGTCATACATTTTTCAATGATATTGCGAGCATCTTGAGGATTTTCCATTAAATAACGTTCTAATCCTTGACTAAAGATATCACTAGCAATTTTACGAACTTCACTATTACCTAATTTGGTTTTAGTTTGACCTTCAAATTGAGGGTCAGGATGTTTACAAGAAATAATCATTGCTAAACCTTCCCGAACATCATCGCCAGTTAGAGCTTCATCTTTTTCTTTCAACATTTTATTATTACGAGCATAATTATTAATAATTCTAGTTAAAGCTGTTTTAACACCATCTTCGTGAGTTCCACCTTCATAGGTATTAATGTTATTAGTAAAAGAATAAATATTAGAAGTATAAGAATCATTATATTGCATAGCTACTTCAAGACTAATATTATCTTCCATACCTTCAACATAAATGACATCTTCGTGTAATGGTTGTTTATTTTTATTTAACATAGTTACATATTCAATAATACCACCATTATAACAGAAAACATCTTTTTTATCAGGTACACGTTCATCTATTAAAGTAATTCTTAAACCTTTATTTAAGAAAGCTAATTCTCTTAAACGAGTAGCTAAGATATCATAATTAAATTCCGTAGTTTCTTTAAAAATTGTAGGGTCGGCTTTAAAAGTAACGGTAGTTCCAGTACGCTCGGGACTACAAGTATCAATTACTTTCATAGGTTCACAAGGTTTACCACCATTTTCAAAACGTTCATAATGAACTTCACCATCACGATAAACGCGAACTTCTAGCCAAGAAGATAAAGCATTAACAACTGATGCACCTACACCGTGAAGACCGCCACTGACTTTGTAACCACCGCCTCCAAATTTACCTCCAGCATGTAGAATAGTAAATATGGTTTCAATAGTCGATAAACCAGTTTTTTCATTAATTCCGGTAGGCATTCCCCGACCATCGTCTTTAACAGATACCGAGTTATCATTGTGAACAACAACTTCAATATCATCACAAAAACCGGCTAGAGCTTCATCAACAGCATTATCAACAATTTCCCATACTAAATGATGTAAGCCTTTTTCGGATGTTGTTCCAATATACATACCTGGTCTTTTTCTTACGGCTTCTAAGCCTTCAAGAACTTGAATATCACTATCAGTATAATTATTATTATTTTCCATCATTATTCCTCCAATACTTGATTATTTATGATATGAAAGATTTTACTTTTTTTAAGTAAATCTTCAGAAACATTTTTTATTTCCGTAGTTGTAATAAATGTTTGTAATTCTTCATCGATTAATTTAAGAATATTATTGATTTTTTCCGAATCTAATTCACTAAATAAATCATCTAAAATTAAAATAGGTTTCTTATGTAAGGTATTTTCAATATTCTTTATTTCCGCGAGTTTAAACGCTAAAATACTATTTTTTTGTTCGCCAACAGAAGAAAATTCTTTAACTATTTCTTTATCAATTAGAAATTCGATATCATCATGTTGAGGACCAAATAAAGTTTTACCAAAAGTTATTTCCCGGGAAATATTTTTTGTATACAAATTTAAAAGTTGGTCCGAATTTTTATTTAAAAACTCACTTTTATACTTTATACTTAAAATACCTTTATGGGTAATAGCTTGATAAATATCGGCAATATAGCTATTAATCGTCACAATAAAGTTCGAACGATATTCAACTATCTTTAAACCTAAAGATATTAATTGTTCCGTTAAAATAGTTAAATAAGCACTAGATGTTCCACTTTTTTTATTTAAAGCTTTTAAATAAGAATTTCGCTGTTTTAATAGATGATTATAATTATTTAAAGCAATAATATAATCTTTATTAATACTGGAAAGTTCAATATTTAAAAACCTGCGGCGAGTCATAGGAGTATCTTTAATTATTTTTAAATCATCAGGATTAAAAAGGACAATAAATAAACGCGCCGCATAATCACTAATTTTAGTTATTTTGGTATTATCTATTTTAATTCTTTTGCCAGTATCACTAATAATTATTTTATAATTATTTAAAGTAGTATCTTCAATAATGCCTTCAACTTTAGCAATATTTTTACCTTTTTTAATAACGACATCATCAGTTCCTAAACGAAAAGTTTTAGTTAAAGCTAATAAATAAATAGCTTCGATTAAATTGGTTTTACCCATACCATTTTGACCATAGATAATATTGGTATTCGCTCCAAATTGAATATCTAAGGATTCATAATTACGAAAATTTAATAACTTTAAACTATTGATTTTCATTTTTTGGCCTCTACTTTGCTGTAATTTTAAAATATATAGTGTTTCTGTACTCCTATACCTAGTTATAATTATAGCATAAATAAGGTAGTTTTTAAAGCTTTTTTAAGATTTTTTTAGAAAATAAAGCTTTTTTTTGAGAGTAACTTAAGAGTTATGAACATGATTATTTTTAGAAATAAGATTAGTTAAGCGCATAGCTTTAATTATTTGATTATCTAATTTAGAATAATTGAGATTAATTGTTAACTTTTGATTGTTTTTAAATTCCACAATTGTCTTATCTAAATATTGGTGATAGTTTAAAATATTAGCAAATACTAACCAAAGACATTCTTTATTGCGGGGCGAATGCGTAGGTAAAATAACTATATTTTCATTAATTACTAAAGGTACTTTATATTTTGTTTTTAAAACTTTGACACATTTTCTTAAAGTATCCATATAAGTAGTATTATGAAAATAAAAATTCATTTTTAATATATTATTTAAACTATTTTGAATATAAAAACTATTTTCTTTTTCAATTACTTTAGTTTGGCGATTAAAAGGTATTAAAGCTAAAGTATTAGACGTAATTATATAATTCGCAGTTTTAACCATTGAAAAACCTCCCTTCTTAAGTTAATATTGTAACACATATGGAGGCTATATCTGTGTCGAATTATGGCGGAAAAGTCCAATAAAGGTGCCAAATTAATAAGTTTTGATTGGTAATATCAATTGAATTAAAGATTCATCAGTTAAAGATTTAATAATTAAAGGTTTAATATCACTGTTAAGTAAGAGAATAATTTCGTCTTCTTTTAGAGTTTTTAGAGCCTCTAACATATATTTAGAAGAGAAAGAAATATCTAATTTTTCTTTGTTATTCGTTTCAATAGCAACTTTAGATTCCACTTTACCAATTTCAGAAGCAAAGGAATTAATAATCATTTTATCGTTATCGATTAACATTTTAACAATGTTTTTATCTTTGCCTTGAGTTAATAAAGCCGCTCTATCAATGGCATCATTATATTCTTTTTTATTTACTTTAATAATATAAGCAAATTCTTCAGGGATTAAATTAGAGGTATTAGGATAAGTTCCACTTAATAAATTAGTTTGAAAATGAATATTTTGATAGATAAATAAAACCTTATTACTAAAGATATGAAGTTCGACATCTTTTTCTTCGGTTAGTATATGTTCTAATTCAATAATATTTTTACCCGGAATAACCAGTTCTACTTCACTTTCAATTTGTTGATTTAATTTAAGATTTTTCTTAGCTAAACGATAAGAGTCTGTAGCCACGACTTCGAGTGTATCTTCTTTAAAATGAAATTTAACACCGGTAAGAATTGGACGAAGTTCTTGCGTAGATATGGCAAATACTGTTTGATTAATAATCGTCTTTAAAGTTTCACTATTAATAATTAAAGGATCTTTATTAAATTCTAATTTAACATCTGGATAATCATTAATATCTAAACAATTTAAGTTATATTGGTTATCTTCAGCATAGATTTTAATTTTAACACCATCAATAACTTCAAAGTTAATATCTTCACCAGGCATTTTGCGAACAATGTCTAAAATATATTTACTTTGAATAATAATTCCACCAGTTTGGACTATTTGCTTAATTTTTTTTGATTCGATAAAAACTTTAATAGTAAGTTCAGTATCCGAAGCAGTTAGGTATAAACCTTCATTTTTTAATTCAAACTTTATTCCATTTAAAATGGGAATAACATTTTTAGTAGATATAGCTCTAATGACATTACTTAGACTTTCTAAAATTAAATCTTTGGCAATGGTAAATTTCATATTTCATTCCTTCTTTCTTTTTAATTATTATTTATTATATTAGAGTTGATAATGTTGATAAGTTTATTTTTTCTTTTAAATAAAGAGCTTAAAGTGATTTTTAATTGTTAGTAAGGTCGTGTTTATTAACAATAATTTAATAAGTTATCTACAATGTAGTTTTAATTTGTTTAATATCATTAGCTAAGCTTTCATTAGTTTTTAATTCACTTTCTATTTTATCACAAGCAAATATGACAGTAGAATGGTCACGACCACCAAATTCTAAGCCAATGCGTGGAAAAGTTTCATCAGTTTCTTGGCGACATAAATACATCGCTAATTGTCGCGGATGAGCAACTTTATTGCTGCGTTTTTTTCCTTTTAAATCATCAATTGTGATATGATAATAATCGGCGACAGCTTTTTGGATTTTAGTTATATTATTGTTAGAATAGATGTTTTTATTAACAAAGTCTTTTAAAGCTTCACAAGTAAATTCTAAATCAATAGATTTGGGAACAATCATCGCAGTATAAGCCATAAGACGATTTATAGCTCCCTCTAAAAAACGAACATCATTAGGACAAGCATTAGCAATATATTCGATACTTTCTTCTTTCATTAAGGAAGCAAGTGAAGTATTTTCGATTTTTTTCTTAATAATTCGACATCTTAAATCGTAATCGGGAGGATAAATATCTACCGGAAGTCCCCACATAAATCGGGAACGCAGACGCTCTTCCAATATTTTTAAATCATCAGGGGAACGGTCAGATGAAATAATTATTTGTTTATTAGATTGATGTAAGTAATTAAAAGTATTAAAGAATTCTTGTTGGGTTTTCTCGGCACCCACTAGATATTGAATATCATCGATAATTAAGACATCGACATTACGGTATTTATTTTTAAATTCATTGGCATATTCGACAGTGTTTTTATTGTTGTCAGGATTAGCAATATTGGTATATTCGGTCATAAATTCATCACAAGTACAATAAAGAACTTTACGATCCGAGTTTTGAACAATGTAATTGCCTATCGCATGCATTAAATGGGTTTTACCAAGACCACTTTTACCATAGATAAATAAAGGATTATGAATGCGTCCTGGAGCTTCGGCGACAGCTAGCGCGGCTACTTTAGCTAAACGATTGGTTTCCCCAACAACAAAGTTATCAAAATTAAGATTGGGTTGTAAATTAGTTTCATAATTATATTTTGGTTCATTTGTTTCTTCTACTTTAGGGGTAAGTTCACTGATTTCACTTTCCAGAAGAAAATCAATATTATAATTAACTTTAGTTATATCAAAAAGAGTAGAATCAATTAAAGAGTAATAGTTGTCCCCAAGCATTTGTTTATGGATAGACATGGGAACAATAAAAGTTATTTCATTAGAAGTTAGTTTATATATTTTTAATTCATTAAACCAAGTACTAAAAGAAGTAGGATTGGTTTCTTTTTTAATACGTTCTAAAAATTCTTTTAATAATTCTTCTTTTTGCAAAATCATTTACCATCACCCCGCAGTCTTGTAGATTTACAAATATATTGTAACGCAAAAAAAAGGAGAAGAAAAGTACTAAATCAAAAAAAATTTTATCAACATAGTTATTAACAATCGGAAATTTAGACAAATAAAGAGATAAATATACTTATTAACATTACTAACAAAATGCATAAGAATATTGTTGACAATTAACAATTAAAATTAAGAACTTAAAAGTTAATATTGTTGATAACTTAGGGTATGTTAGCCTTAATGTTAGGTAAATAAAGGGTTTAGGATACACACGAAAATGTGGATAAGTATGTTAGTTATTAACAATTTAGGTGTTTATAACGATATTCCTGGTTAAGTTTTATTGTTAATAATTGTGAATAACTTGGTTTTAAAAAAATAAATGTTAATAAGTCGTTGATTCAATCTAAAATGCACAAATAAGTGCAATTAACTTGAAAAAGTACAATTTCATAAGAAAGTGCACTTTT
>CANQOE010000083.1 GCA_947625315.1 uncultured Bacilli bacterium
TAATAAATTTTTTTCAATTCAATTTGTGCCTTTCAGAGGACTGAAAGGACAATAGAAAGGAATGTTAGTTAATTATGAAAAATGAAGTTATTGAATTAATTGCTAAAGTTTTAGAAATAGACCCTAAAACTTTAAATGAAAAAACCAATTTACTTAAAGATTTAGAAATAGAATCTTTAGATTTAGTTGATTTAATCGCGGCTTTTGAAACCGAATACAACTTTGAAATTCCCGATAAAGATATTAAAGAATTATTAACTATTGGCGATATAATTTCCTATATTGAAAAACATCATGTATAAGTTATATATTAAAAAAAATATATCTACTTCTAAATTACTTCATAGTATTTTAAAAGAATATAACTTAAAAGAAGAAATTATTTATAATTCTTATGGTAAACCTTATTTAAAAAATAATGAATTATATTTTAATTTAAGTAATTCGGGTAAATATACTATTTGTGCTATTTCTACGCATGAGATAGGGGTAGATATTCAAAAAATAAGTTATAAAAAAAAAGTAATTAAACACGTCTGTAATGAAGTCGAAGCTAAATTAATTCATAATGCTAATGATTTTACTCAAATGTGGGTTAAAAAAGAAAGTTATGTCAAGTATTTAGGAATGGGTTTAAGTTATGGCTTAAAAAATGTTGATACGCTTAAATTAAAAGATATTGATATTCTTAAATTTGCGAATTATTATATTGCGGTATGTTATGGTAAAAATTAAATGAAAGAGGTAAAGTAATGAATATATTGTATTGTGGTGATAAAAACATCTTAGATGGCTTAATCATTTCGATTTTGTCTTTAGTTCATCATCAAAAAGAAGTTTTAAATATTTATATTTTAACAATGGATTATCCTGATGCTAATTATGAATCCTTAGATGAAAAGACTATTCAAAATTTAGCTAAGATAATTCAAGAATATAACCCCAAACATACCATTACTTTATTAAATATTACCAATACTTTTTGGCAATATATGCCCAAAGCTAATTTAAATACGCGTTTTACCCCTTATTGTATGTTGCGTCTGTATGCGGATTTACTTGATTTACCATCCAAAATTTTATATTTAGATAATGATGTAGTTGCCCTAAAAGATATTAAAGAACTTTATAATATCGATAATACTAATTATGAATTAGTCGGGGTTTTAGATAATTATGGTAGTAAATTTTTTCGCAAAAAAATCTATCGTAAAGATTATCTAAACTCAGGAGTATTATTATTAAACTTAGATTTAATTAAAAAAACTAAATTGTTAGAAAAAGCTCGTCATAAATGTGCTAAACAAAAGTTATTATTGCCTGATCAAACAGCGTTAAATATTTATTCTAAACATAAATTAATTGTTAATCGCAAGTTTAACGAACAAAAAGAAGTTAAAGATGATACGGTAATTCGCCATTTTTCGACAACTTTTAAATTTTGGCCGAAGATATGTACTCAAACAGTTAAACCTTGGCAAATTACGAAATTACATGATGTACTTAATTTTTATGACATTGATGATTTATTAGAAGAATATCAAGAAGTTTTAAGGAGGATTAAAAATGAATAAAGAAACTATTCCTATATTTTTTACGATTGATGAAAGCTATGTACCTTATTTTTCAGTAGCCGCGGAATCCCTAATTGAAAATGCTAACCATAATTATCATTATAATATTCATATTATTCATGAAAATTTATCTAAAAAATCTCAAGAAAAGATTAAAACTTTAGAAACTAGTTATGCTAAAATAATTTTTAATAAAATTACCGAAAGTATTAATAAAATAACTAATCGTAGTGAAAATTATTTAAAAGCCGATTATTTTACTTTAACTATTTTTTATCGTTTATTTTTACCTGAAATGTTTTTAGAATATAATAAAGCTATCTATATTGATAGTGATGTTTGTATTCCGGGAGATATTTCCCAATTATATAATATTGATTTAGAAGATAATTTATATGGAGGTTGTAAAGATATTTCTTGTATGGATAATGCTATATTATGTGATTATTTTAAAAATAATGCTGGTGTAACCATTGATAATTATATTAACTCCGGAGTTCTGCTTATGAATATGCAAAAACTTCGGGAAGTTAAATTTTTAGATCATTTTCTTTATTTATTAAATAAATATCATTTTGATACCGTCTGTCCTGACCAAGATTATATCAACGCCATGGCTTATGGTAAAATTAAACTTTTACCTAACGAATGGAATGCTATGCCCACGAATGGTACTTTTATCGTGGATAATCCCCAAATAGTGCATTATAACTTATTTTTTAAACCTTGGCATTTTAGCAATATTGATTATGAAGATTATTTTTGGTCTTATGCTAATAAATCATTATTTAAAGATGAAATATTAAAAGAAAAAGAAAATTATTCTAAAGAAAATCAACAAAAAGATATTGATGCTTTAGATAAATTAGTTCAAAGAACTAAAGATATAGTTAATCAAGAAGTTACTTTTAAAAATATTTTTTCAAATAATAAGGAGAGTCGATTATGATTATTGGAGGTAGTAAAAAAGAAGTAATTAAAAACATTCAAAGAAATATTGAAAATAATGAATTAAATAAAAAAGTAGAAGTAAATGACCCCAAATTAAATGAAGAAGAAATAACTAAGTTATTAAATAAATTCTATCAAAGTCGGGAACATAAATTTTTATTCTATCTTAAAAGTCGGTTTGCTTACTTTTTTGTTTCGCTTCTTGGTCATAAATTAAATAAATCAATTAAAATAGAAGGTTTAGAAAATTTAAAAAATATTAATACTGGAGCAATAATTACCAGTAATCACTTTAATCCTTTAGATAATATGCTTATCCGCAAGCTTATTAAAAAAAGATATCATAAAAATTTATATATAGTTAGTCAAGAAACAAATTTAGCTATGCCCGGTTTTTTAGGCTATTTATTAAATAATTTAAATATTATTCCTTTAACTAAAAGTCCTAACTATATTATTAAAAAATTTAAACCGGAATTAACTAAAGTTTTAAAAAATAAAAATTATGTCTTAATTTATCCCGAAGAAGAGATGTGGTTTAATTATCGTAAACCTCGTCCTTGTAAAAGGGGAGCTTATCAATTTGCCGTCGAAGCTAATGTTCCGATTATCTCTTGTTTTGTTGAAATAATCGACCAAGAAACTGATGATAACGAAGAATTTAAAAATGTTGAGTATGTTGTTCATGTCTTAAAGCCAATTTATAATGACCCAACTAAATCTTTAAAAGAAAATGCCAAATTAATGGCCGAGCTTGATTACAAGCAAAAAAAAGAAGCTTATGAAAAATGTTATAACAAAGCTCTTAATTATAAGTTCAGTTATGCTGATATTGCCGGTTATAAGAAAGATAATTAGTCATCTTTCTTTTTATATGTAACATATTCATAATTGCTTAATTCACTTCTTTTAACCATTGTTTGATAAACTATATCATGAAGTTGTTGAATATTTTCTTTTCGCGTTAAATTTTCATCTATTTTAAATGGGCCATCGATATAAATAGTAATCTTTGGTCTTTTAAAAAATTTTCTTTTTGTATAAGTAGTTGTCGCCGTATAAATATTTGCTTTATCATCAACTGGGAAGTGTAAAGAACTATAGGGGAATTCTCTTATTTTATTATAATATGGCCAAAGATGGGCTTCCGGATAAATTACAATTGCTTTTTCTTTTTTTATATAATAGCTCATTGCTTCTTTTAATTTTAAAATATCATGCATATTACTAGGAATAGGTAAAGCTCCCATAATCGGTAAAATTTTACCAATTACTGGTATTCCTAAATTCGCGGGACTACATAATATATAAGGCTTTTTGGGAAAATTAATAATAAAAGGGTTTAAGACATCTCCTAACATTAAAGTATGATTGCTATATATATAATAGCCTTTGCTTTTTTTTAATAAATCTTTATTTTTAATTTTTACTCCTAAAAATAATTTAGTAACTATTAAAGCTATTAATATGGCAATAAAATGTAAAATATGTGTCAAAAGTTTATAAATAATATTTTGATGTAGCCATTTAAAATTAGGGTTTATTTCATAATCTTGTTTTTTACTCGTTAAGATATCCTGCTCATAACTTTTATAATATTGGACTTTTTTCATAATATACCTCTAAAACATTATATCACAAATATCGTTATTTTTTCTAATTTTTTTAAAAATTAGCAGTAATATATTGACAAGTGCTAAGCATAATATTATAATGTAATTAGCACTGAAGAGTATATAGTGCTAAATAGGTGGTAAAATGGAAGAAAGACAAAAAAATATCTTAAAAGAAATTGTAGAGTGTTATATTAAAGAAGCTAAACCTATCGGGTCCAAACATTTATGTACGAAATTTAATTGTTCAAGTGCCACGATTCGTAATGAAATGGCCCAATTAGAAAAGATGGGTTACTTAGAAAAAAATCATATTTCCAGTGGGCGTATTCCTAGTGAAGCTGGATATAAATATTATGTTGAAAATTTAATGCATCCCAAAGAATTAACGGGCGAAGATGTTTTAAAACTTCAAAGAATATTTGCTAATAACGAACTAGCCATAAGTGATGCCATTGAAGAATGCTTAGAAATAATTAGTGATATAACTAATTATACCAGCATATCTTTAGGTAATAGTTCTAGTGATAATCACTTACAACAAATAAGTATTATTCCCCTAGAAGCTAATGAATTAGTGGCTTTAGTTTGTACTGATAAAGGAATTGTTAAAAATAAACAATTTAGTATTCCGCAAAATATTAGCATGCAAGAAGTTGTTAAGACAAGTCAAATAATTAATAAAATGTTAATTGGAACACCGATATCTGAGATTAGTGAACGCCTAGAATTTGAAATTAAACCAATAATATCTAAACAAATTAAACAATATGAAACTATTTATGATATTTTCTATAATGCTTTTAACGATTTTGTTGAAAGTCGCGAATCCTTCCATGTTGTTGGTAAAAGTAAAATTTTAGAACAACCCGAATATAATGATACGAATGAAATGAAAAGACTTATTCCTAAATTTGATGATTTAGATACTATTCGTAAAATTAAAAAAGATGATAATCAAAACATCAGCGTCTATATTGGTAAAGAAACGGAATTCGATGATAATGTTACGGTTATTAAAACCAATTATTCTTTTAAAGGCGAAGAAGGTACTATAGCTATTGTAGGCCCTAAAAGAATGGAATATGATAAGGTTGTTGGTTTACTTAATACCATTAATAAATATTTAGAAGGAAGTGATAAATAGTGAATGAAACTTCAAAAGAAGATAATAATGTAAAAACACCCAAAAAAAATTACAAAGAAATAAAAAAGAAAAATCATCCTCCTAAGATTAATCATGAAAAAGATGAACTTATTAAAGCTAATTTAGAGTATAAAGAACGCGTCTTAAGATTAACTGCCGAAATGCAAAATATGCGTCGCCGTTATGAATTAGATTATGCTAATGTCCTAAAATATGATGGCTTTGATATCGTTGAAAAGTTATTGCCTGTCATTGATAATTTTGAGCGAGCTTTAAAATTAAAAATTGAAGGGCAAGAAAAATTTTTAGAAGGTTTTCAAATGATTTATAATAGCTTTATTGAAATCTTAAATGGTAAAGGTATTAAAGAAATTGAAGTTTTAAATAAACCTTTTGACCCTAATATAATGAATGCTGTTATGACTGAAGTAAACAATGATGTAGAAGAAAATACTGTTCTAGATTGTTTACAAAAAGGTTATATGTATAATGATAAATTAATTAGACCTGCCATGGTCAAAGTAAGTGAAAGGAATGATTAAATATGGCAAAAATAATAGGTATAGATTTAGGAACAACTAATAGTTGTG
>CANQOE010000084.1 GCA_947625315.1 uncultured Bacilli bacterium
TTTAAAAATCCTTCCTATGTATATTTATATTTTATCATAGAAAGGATTATCTTTACACAAATTTATTTACAGTCTCTTTGGCAATTTTTTTTAGTTTAAGAATTTAATATCCATTCGATAATTAATTTTTTAATTTCATAATATTCTTGTTCTGTAAATTGCATATTGGCTATACAAAATTTTTTGGAAGCAATATGAGAACAAAACATACATTCATATAAGTTATAACAATCTTGAATAAATAGGGAATTACTTACTTTGTTAGAACATATAACATTATAACTATTACTGCAGTCCTTTGAATCATCACATCTTATACAAAAGTTACAAGTACTAGATCTTTGGGATGCCAGCAAAAATTCACAATCTCCACAAGAATCACAATAAATCATATTTTTAGAATCTCGGCAATCGGTACATCTATAGATATTTTCACAGCGATAGATAGTATCACTTTTTATGACATTAGTTGAATCGTAAACTCTTTCTGTAGTTGTTAAATTAATAGTATTCCATATGTCAATTAATTCTTGAAGATTATTTATTTCTCTTTTAGGTAGCATCCAACCCGTATTATTATCTTTCTCTTCCATATTTTTGTTGGTTATAAATTTACCACTATGGATGGAATCGGCCCAAGTAATTTCGTTTGTGGTCGAATCATTTACTTGTTTAGGTAGTTTAATATCAAAGGCAAATTTCTCTAATAATATATCTAAAGTATAATTGTTATTTTTATCAAAAATACTTTTAAATATCTTATTAACAATTTCTAATGCTTTAGTATCATTCATTTTTATACAATCCTTTCTTACTTGTTGAATTAGATATTAATATATCTTTTAAGCTTATATTACTATTTATATTAAAATTAATTTTAAAATTTGGGGAATTATTATTTGGCTTTTCATTATTAATTATGTTTTCTTTAATTCGAGGGATACTTATATAATCTAATGTTGTTCCTTTAAATGCGGGTAGTAAAACACCATTATTATCGATTCTAGCTAGACATTCTCGATTATTTAATTCCGTTAATAATTTGATTTTTCTTTCTTTAGAATCATCTAAAGGTATTTTCATGTTGAAATTATCTACGAGAGTTATGGCATCTAATTTAGAAACTCTAAATATAAAATAATTTACAACATTAGCAAATATGGAATTTTTTAGTTCTTCGGAAATTTGATTAAAGTATTGACCGGCTAATATTAAAGATAGGTTATATTTTCTAGCTTCCGATAAATATCGAGATAATATCGGATTTTCAACAATAGCAACTTCATCAATAATAAAAATAATGTGTTTATCTATTTCTTGTTTTTGAATAATTGTTAAAAGTTGTTGCATAATTAAGCCAGCAATGGTTTTGGTGACTTTATCGCCAAGTTTAATTCTATTTAAGGAAAATAAAGTTAAGAAGTTATCATCGATAGTATCTTTTAAATTAGCACTTGATTGTTCTTTATTAAAAACAGGTAGCATTTCCATTTCATCAATAAAACCAATAATAGGGGATATTGCTTCACCATATGATTTATTTTTTAAATCATTAAAATCGGTTAAAAAGAAATCTATGACACTCATTGGTAAATTATATTTTAAATCTTTAATTAAGGCGTTTCTATATTCTAAATCTAAAATTAATTTTCTTAAATTTCTAAAATTAAAAGATTTATTTGTTAGTAATAAATAGATAGAGTGTCTTAATACTCTTTCAAGTTTAGAATTAAATTGACTAGCAATTAAAGATTTAAATAAGTCCAATAATAGTTCTGTAGAAGCAACAATATCATTGTTATTATTGATAAATAAATCTATGCTATTTAAATTATCATTAAAGTCAATAACTTTACTAAAACCACCAATATCCTTTTCTAAAGAAGCATGAGGATCAATTACCACAACTTTATATTTTTGACGTAAGCTTTCATTTTTAAAGATATTATTAATGAATAAACTTATAAATTTTGATTTTCCTGAACCAGAAGAGCCAAAAACAATGGAATGTTTATCAAAACTAAAATTATTCTGATTTAAATAGAAATTTCCTTGTAAGTAGGGGAAAGTATCAACTAAAAGCAAACCATTATGAGAATCACTTTTAAGTAAATGTAATACTTTATTAATTTCTAAATATTTTGGAGATTTTTTAAAATAATATCTTTTATTACCCTCAAAATCTACCGATAAAATATTTATTGGTATAGCTAATATAGCTTTATATTTTTTTATTATTTCATTTTTGACTAAATAAAATATGACATTTGATTTTATTTTATCTTCATATAATTTCTTAAAATTTATTTCTAAATATATAAGAGTACCTTTATTTTTAATTTCACTATAATTTATTAAATCTATTATACTACTGCCAATTTTAGGGAAAGATAAACTTGTATAATTAGCTTTTGGTTTAGGTATTTCCTCTGCTGGTTTTAATAGAAAAGAATTTAAATTATTTATTGTAGCGGGTAAAGAGCAGTTAGTTTTTATATAATATCTTATTTGATTTTTATCATTAGTAACTATTATTTTCCATTTTCTTAAAAATCCATTATAATTGGATATTGTTTTAATTAATTCTAACCATTCATCTTTATTAACAAAGCTTTTGGTTAAATAAATTTCGGACGTTAACCCCATAAATCCGTCACCTCGATAAACATTATATCAAAAATAAAAGGAAAAAAACTGACTTTTTAACAACCAGTTTTGTCAGTTTAATAGATGGCTACTAAAAAATCAGTTACATTATCGTGATAATATTCTAATTCGGGCAGTTCTTTTAAGTTAAATCTACATGATGGTAAGAACTTTTCATAAAATTTATGAGATATTTCTTGAATATCTTTAGGATTTTGAGAATTAATTTTAAATTTTAACCATTTGCTATTAGAAATGATTATATGTTCAAATTCTTTTATTTCTTGTTCATATAAACAATAATATTTTTGGCTTTCTTCACGTTTTATATCATAAGTAATCATCCCATATTTTATTTCTCCATATTTATTTAAATATTTAGCACTCATTTTTTGGAAAAATATAGGGGCATCATGGCCAATTTTTGCATTGCTAGTTTTAGTTCCTAATCCATATAAATTTAATTCATCAAGTTCAACTATTTCATATTCTAATTCACAAGTAATATTGATTTTTTCATCAAATATTATACGAGGAAAGTTTTTAAGTTTTGTCTTTTTATTTAATTTACTAGGTTTAATACCATGAAATTTTTCAAATGCTCTAGAAAAAGATGTAGCATTGTCATAATTATATTTAATGGCAATATCAATTATTTTTAAATTATTTTCGTATAAATCAAAGCCAGCGGTGGATAATCTTCTTTTTCTAATATATTCTGATAAGGAAATACCAGCGATCATAGTAAATAGTCTTTGCATTGTATAAGTATTAACACCTAAAAATTTAGAGAGGATTTCATAATCTATCTCTTCTTCTAAATTATCATCAATATATTTAGTTATATCGTTTAAACACTTATAAATATTCATGTTCCATCACCTATATAAAAAATATTTTATTAAGTTGTTGTTATTTATATTGTTATTATAAATCTTTTTATTTAGCATTTCAATAAAAAATTAATAAAATTAACTAAAAAAATAAACACCAATATTTATGTTTATTTTATATTTATTATGGAACTAATTATTTTATCTATCTTCATATTTTTTTACTAATCTTTGATTATCTTTATAGTTTAGTTTAAACCAATTAAGGAATTCATCGGTAGCACTAGTTCTATGATCTGGGCGATTGTTTCTTTCAAAATCAGACATTTCGGCTAAAGTTTTATGGCAGTTAATGGGAATAAACACTTGCCATAATTTAGATTTAGCTGTTTTTTTATTTTCGCCTTTTATTTCTTTTGAAAGAGTACCTTTATTAATTCCTAAAAATTGATAATATTCTTGTCCATCAAAGAATGTTAAACAATCCAGAAAATAACAATTCCTATTTGTAACATTTTTCATAGTTTCTAATAAATCTTTGATATTAGAAGATATACCACTTCTTTTTACAAAAGCTCCGGGATATCCTGGATTGTTAGGGTAATCTTCGATGTAAAAGCCAGAGTCGGCAACAAAAACCGGAGTACCTAAAATTTCAAAAGCTTGTTTAGCTTTTTCTTTTGATATATACTTAATATCATTGATGTTTGGTTCTATTAAATCACATTTAAAATAATCTATGGTAATTCCCGCATTTTCAAATTTTTCTTTTACTGAAATATATTTACCATAATTTCCAGTTACATAAGTTAAGTTTTCCATATTACATTTCTCCTTTATATTTATATAATTTGCGAACTACTTGAGAGTTATATTCGGGCATTGTTAAATCAATTTTTTTATCTTCAGCTATTTTTTTAGATAAATAATACATTTGCAGAGCTAAATAATATTCTTTCCAAAATAAATTTGATTCCTCATCTAAAGTGTGAAAAAGAAAAATATTAGGATATTCTTTTATGAGTAATGGTAATAATTCATTATCTAATCCATTCATTTGATGAGCTAAATAGATAATAGGACTTGTAGGATTTTGGAATATTAAATTGCTTCTTCCGTGGCAAAATGAACCTTTATCATGAATAACAACACTTGAAGTTCCAGTTTCAATCATGTTAGACTCTAAAATAGAAGATGAACACATAGTTTCATAGCCCGACATTATTTGAATTAAATTGGTATCTTTAAAGTTAAAGTTAAGATTATTGACTTTTTCTTTACTTTTGGCAATTAATAGTTTTAATTTATCATTTATTTTTAGATAATCTTCTCTATATAATTCCATCTTATTTTCTTCTAATAAAATACTTGTTTCTAAAAACATTAACATTGGGGCTAGGGTAGGTATGATAGAAACAAAACTTTTTTCTCTATCTTTATATTTACCATTACCCCAATGAGCTATTGTAAATACTGGTAATTTAGTATCACCACATAAATAATAATCTTCTTCTTGTTTTATATAGTTACCGGTAATTAAAAATTTCTGACCATAAAAAGTATTATAAGTGTTTCTTAGTATTTCTAATAAACCATTTGAAGTACCACTGTTGGAAATTACAACTAAGTTACCAAACTTGTTAATGCTTCCTTTATGAAAATAATCTCTTGGTTCAATTACTTCACATAAAGTACCTCTAGATTCTAAAATTATTTTAAGATAATAAGCTACGGATTTTGAGCCACCTGTTGCTACAATCAAAGTTGGTATATTCTTAAATAAAGAGTCTACTTGTTTACTAAAATTGTTATATTGGTCGGGATCATTTATTTGAAATAGCCTTTCTTCTAATTTAGCAAAATTAATTGAAGTTGTTTCAGTATAATAATGTTTCATGATAAAATCTCCTTTTCTAAATATATAATAACATAAGAAGAGGAAATATATATGTCAGTTAGTAAAATTTTCTAATATTTTTAGAGATTTTATTCTATTTAGATAAAAATGTCTTATTTCTTCTTTTAGTTCACAATAGGCAGCAACACCCCAAGAATTGCCTAATAAAATTAAATCATAGGGATGGATTATTCTTTTGGAAATATGTTTTTTATCTTTAGAATAGTATTCAATAAAACATTTTCTTTTTTCTTTTAAAGCTTTATTAATTAAGTTAAATATATCTTTGTTTTCTATATCAATGGCATTGGGAGTAATAAATCTTTTGGGGACATTAATGTTTTGATTTAAAACATAACCACCATAAGGTCCTTTAATAGTATCAATATAAATACCTGCTTTTTCTATTTCATCTTTATAAACCCGAATCATTCGCGGAGATACTTCTAAATTTTCGGCAAGTTCTTTAATAC
>CANQOE010000085.1 GCA_947625315.1 uncultured Bacilli bacterium
CCTCCTTTATCTTTTGTTTGGCTATTTTAATTATAACATTTTTTTATTTATCAGTCATTATGTTTAACACAACTTAACAAAAAAGAAAAAGAAATCTATTTTTTACTTTTTCTCATTTTGAAGATTAATTGTTCTTACTAATCTTGGCCCTTTTTGTTCTTTAGCTTCTGTCGAAATATTTTCTTGTTCAAGTCCAGGTTGTAAATTTAGTGCTTCTAAATTTGCTTTTGTTGCACTATCAATACGAGATTTTTTAATTTCTTGAATAACTTCTTCAACATTTGCTTGGGTATCATCATCTGTTGTAAATGGATAAACTGTAAATGTTTTATCTTGAGCTTCTTCTTCAGTCATTTTTTCGTAAGTGTGTGTTATCTTATAGTCTTCGGTTTTAAATTGAATTTTACTAACAGGACTATTAGGATTTGGAATACCAATAATAGCAATATTTTTACCATCTATTTTACCAATTCTATACGAATAAGTAGTTGCTTCATTTAATCGTTTTACTTCATCAAGTGTATAATCTAAAGGCATTAGCTCTTCATAAAATAAAGAAGTTAGTCCGTGGTTAACAGCAATTGGTCTTTTTCCAATAAATCCCAAAAATTCTTCTTCATTTTCTTTTGATGAAGTAAATGCAGTAAATGTTAATTTTTGTAATTTTCCTTCCATTTTGGCATATTGTTCTTTTTCTTTTTCAGTCATTGGAACAATAGCTTCTTTAATTTGAGGATCATTCATTACTGATTTTTTAGTTTTAACGCCTTTTACACTAGCATTTATCAAATTGACACCAGGTACAAGTAATAAAACAGTCCCTAAAATTCTATTAGCTAGAGTATTTTTTTTGTTTTTTTCTTCAGCTTGTTTCTTTTGGACTTCATCTAACACACTTTTATCAATCTTATAGCCATTTTTTGATATTTCTAATACAGAATCAAGTCCAGCATTAAAAGTGATAGCAACACTACCTATAACAGTAGCAAGTTCTCCAACAATTCCTAAAAATATAATCATATAAACCTCCCTTGCATTATATATTAACATATTTTAAATCTTTTGTCATTGACTCAAAATCATTTTTTTTACTATTGTCGTGATTTTTACAGTATTTGGATATTAAATATATTTTCATTAAAAAAGTTAAATATATTAAAGCATATAATAAATTAATTAATTATTTTGTTGAAATGGTTATTTACAATTTTTTTAACACCTAGATTTGCTTTTATTTTGAAATAATGTCATTATGGCAGAATTTATTTCTTCTTGAGAAACTCCTTCGTTTAACATTCTTTGATATTCGGCTTGAACATCTTCAAAAGCATCGTCTATAGGACTTATTCTTTCATTTGATACATTCCATAATATATCAAAATCATTTTCTGCTTCAGTAATTTCATTATAATAATAGCCACCTAAAATTTCGGAAACTTCTTGATTAAAATAACAAGCTCCTAGGATAGTATCTTCACCAGTTTTAACATCTTTAAATATAAAATGAAAAATTGGTTCACCATTATAGTGTCTTGGCATTCTTTTAAAATGGTCATAATATAATAGTTTTCTTTCTATTACTTGATTCATACAAAACCTCCTCTTTAATTGCATATTTTAGCACATTTTTTTAATAATTAAAACACTTATTCATTTAGTTAATCTAATTTTTCAATTCTCAAAATAAATACCATTTTTAATATATCAATTTGCATTTGCTTTGATAATTCACCTTAAATTTTTTTATCAGATTATTTTAACGCATAATATGATAGAATTAATAAACATTTCTATAAGATTGATTAAATGCAAAAATTTATTTACATTTTATTTATTTTGAGTATAATGTACATTGAAGGTGATTGAAATGAGAAAATGTATTTGTTTAATATTCAATCGACTAAAATTCTATTAAAGCCTTCTTTTCTATTTAACAATTAAAATATTAGAGTAGAAAATAAATAGTTAAGACTTATAAAACGGGAAGTTGTTTATAAGGCAAGAATATATATTCGCTTATTTATTTTCGCATTCCGCTACAGAAATATACAAGATTTAATCCTGTTTTTTCATGCGGAAAAGAAAGGATTTTTTTATGAATAAGTCAAAACGAATATTATTATGTGCGCTTTTTATTGCTTCATGTGTTGTGCTTGGAAGAGTTTTATCTATTAGAACAAATATTATTACAATTGGATTTTCCTTTGTACCGATTATGTTAGGGGCTATAATTTTAGGGCCAAAATATAGTACTTTTATAGCTACTATAAGCGATATTATTGGGGCTTTGTTATTTCCAACTGGTAGTTATTTTTTAGGCTTTACAATTACCGCATTTTTAACCGGATTAACTTATGGACTTATATTGTATAGAAAAAATTTTAAAATTGATAAAAGTTTTATTATAAGATTAATCATTAGTACTCTAATAGTTACAGGAATATTAAATGGGCTATTAAATACAATATGGGTTATTATAATCAATAAAAATGCTAGTAATATTATAATTCCAATTAGAATATTAAAACAATTAATAATGGCTCCAATAAAAGTTATTACTATTTTATCACTATGTAAAGTTTTGGAAGAAAGGATTAAAAATTTAACAAATGATTAAATTAGAAAACGTAACATTTAAATATCATAAATTAGTCTTAGATAATATTAATTTAAATATAGCCAAAAATAGAATAACTTTTATAATAGGAAAAAATGGAACAGGAAAATCAACTTTAGCTAATCTTATAAGTGGTCTATTATTTCCAAATTCAGGAAAAATATTTATAGATGATATTGAGCTTAATAAAAAAGTTAGTAATAAAATTATTCGAAAAAAAATAGGTATAATTTTTCAAAATCCGAATAACCAAATACTATTTTCAAAAGTATATGAGGATATTAAATTTACTTTAGAAAATATGAAAGTTTCCAAAGAAGTTATTCCAAATAAAATTAGAAATAGTCTTGAAAAGGTAGGAATGCTTAATTATATAGAATCTAATCCTTATAATTTATCAGGTGGAGAAAAGCAAAGAATTGCAATAGCTTCCCAATTATCTTTAAATCCAGATTATTTAATTTTTGATGAAGCTACTTCTATGCTAGATATAAACGGAAAAAAACAAATTTATAAATTAATTAAAGATTTGCGAGAAAATATGGGTATTATTTTTATTTCCAATGATATAAATGAACTTATTTATGCCGATGATATTATTATAATTGATAATCATAAAGTTTATAAATTTACGCTTATTGATTTACTTAAAGAAAATGATATACTAACTAAATATGGATTAAATATCCCTTTCATATTTAAGGTAGCTAAAGCATTAAAAATAAAAGATGCTAAAAAGCTAACAGAAAGCTATATACTTAAAAGGATTGATAACATTTGATTTATTTTTTAAATCTTATATTTTTCTTTATATATAGTATATTATTATTTTTTGTAAGTAATATTTATATTTTGGGATTAGTATTATTATTTAATTTTATTGTTTCTTTAATTTTAAAAATAACATTAAAAAACCATTTTAAAATAATTAGAAAAAATTTAGTATTTATTATGTTTATAATTATTTGTAATTTATTTTTCAGTAATATCCATTTAGCTTTATTAGTGGGAATACGACTATTTTTAGTAATTGATTACACTTATATTATGGGGTGTTATTTTGATTCAACAAAAATAAGAATAGCTTTTAAATATTTATTATATTCCCTTAAATTATTTAAAATTAATATTGATAATCTTACTTTAATAATTGCTATAGCCTTAGCTTTTATTCCTATTTTAGTCGATGAAGCCCAGATGATTAAATTATCACTAAGAAGTAAAGGGTTTGAATTCAATTTTAAAAATTTGGTTACTAAGCCACATATTTTTGTAATAACATTTTTAAATAATTTACTTGATAGATTAGATGAACTTGATAAAAGTTTAAATACAAAAGCGTACTAAAAATAAGATTTAATGGAAATCTTCTTTAGGCTGTTTGTAAAATCAAAAGATTTTCAAAACAGTCTTTTTTTATTATGAAATATAATATATATGTGAGTCATATTATGTTTAAAAAAACTTACTAAAATTATTTTATATATATGCTTAAAAGCATATTTTATATTGGCTTTTTAATGCTTATGTGCTATAATGCAATTATAAAGGAGATGTAATTTATGAACTATTTTAGTAATAATTTAAAATATTTGAGAGCACAAAAAAAATTATCTCAAAATAAGTTAGCAAAATTAATAGGTGTTAATCAAACAACTATTGCTAGATGGGAAAATGGAGAAATGGCTCCATCTTTAGAGAGCCTTTTAGATATATCTGATGTACTAAATATTTCTTTATTTGATTTAGCATGCCAAGATCTAGCTAAAAACAATTCTGATTCATTTGATGAATTAGAAGTATTGTTTTATAAATATAAAAACATTTTAACAGAAGATGATAGAGAATATATTAAATTTATAATTGAGAGAAGAAAAAAAGAAATGGAGGAAGAATAAGAGATGATGAAAAATGAATTAGAAAAATATCAAGAAAAGACTTTTGAAGATATTAAACATATTGATGAAAATGGAAATGAATATTGGGAAGCTAGGGAATTAATGAAAGCATTAGGCTATTCTAAATGGGAAAATTTTAAAAAGGTAATCGATAAAGCAAAAATCACTTGTAAAATCAGCAACAACGATTTTGCTGAACACTTTGCCGACGTCAGGAAGGTGTTAACTGTTGGAAATAATGCTGAAATAATTATAGACGATTATCAATTGACAAGATATGCTTGTTATTTGATAGTTCAAAATGCTGATCCTAGAAAAAATATAGTTGCTTTAGGCCAAACTTATTTTGCGGTTCAAACTAGAAAAATGGAACTAACAGAAAAAGAATTTTCAAAACTTTCTGAAAATGAAAAAAGGTTATATACAAGAATTAGTGTTAAAAACAAAAATAAATATTTATTTGATACTGCTAAAAATGCGGGAGTTCAAAATTTTGGCAAATTTAATGACTATGGCTAATCGTGGTTTGTATAATGGTGAAACTGCTAAAATGATTGCCAAAAGAAAAGGAATAGATCCAGATAAAGAAGATATTCTTGATTATATGGGAAGTAACGAACTGGCAGCAAATCTTTTTAGAATAACGCAAACTGATGAGGTATTAAAAAATAAAAATATTAATAATGAAGATGAGGCTTGTTTTACGCATCATGCAGTAGGTCAAGCTGTTAGACAAACAATTAAAAAAATTGGTGGTACTATGCCAGAAAAATTACCTACTCCCGAAAAATCAATAAAAGAATTAGAAAAAGAAGAATTAATGAAAATTGAAACTAAATAAAAGAACTCTATTTATTAAATATAAAGGCGGAATAATTTTGAGAGTAAAAATTAAATAAAGCTAGGTAAAACCTAACTTTATAGTTCAATTTTGGTGTCCTAAAGGAAGAAGTACAACAACTTTTTGAGCAAAAGAAATAGTTAGTAATAAATCATTAACTAATACAAGAGTATAACATATTTTTAATAGAATTAACTTAAAATATTTAATTTATAGTCTTTTTATGGTAGAATAATATACGCAAAGGAGGATTTAGCGATGAGTATTAAAGAAAAGTTAGAAAAATTAAAAATGAAAATTTCAGATCCATCTTTACATGTTAATAGAAATTATGAATTTGAAGCAGAACTAGAAGATCATCAACTTGGAAATCAAAATATATATAGATTG
>CANQOE010000086.1 GCA_947625315.1 uncultured Bacilli bacterium
AATCTCACGAATGCCCTTATAATAAGGGAAAAATTTGATTGTAGTTATGAGTACAACAAAAGGGCATACCCTGTAACGGGAATTAAACCTACAACTACACATAAATTAAGTCCTGCTTGAATAAAAATTCCAAAAGCCAAACCAAAACAAAGATATTTTTGAAATAGGGAAGAGGAAGACAAAGCAATTTTAACCATGCGATAAAACATAAAAAAGAAGAAACCACAGACAATTAAAACGCCTAAAAATCCAAATTCTTCACTAATAATGGAAAAGATAAAATCCGTTTGAGGTTCTGGTAAATAAAAGTGCTTTTGCCGCGAATTCATAAATCCCTGACCTAAAAGTCCCCCTGGACCTATAGCATACAAACTTTGAATTATCTGATATCCTGAACCTAAAGGATCACTCCAGGGATTTAAAAAAGAAACAATACGCATCATTCGATAGGGCGCGGCAATTATTAAAGCAACAATTCCTAGTAATCCCACAATTCCTAATTTAATAAAAAAAGATATTTTTAAACCCGAAACAAATATTAAACAAATTAACGTTAAAACAATAACCATCGCGGTTCCAAAATCAGGTTCTAACATAATAGCTATAAAAAATAAACCAATTACTAAAAAAATAGGCAATGCTCCCTTTTTAACATCATGCATTTCTTTTTTATTGTGTTCTAAATATTTAGCCGTATATATAATTAACCCAATTTTGGCAAATTCACTTGGTTGAATACCTAAAGAACCAATTCCAAACCAAGAACGCGAACCATTTCTAACTGTTCCAATTCCGGGGATTAAAACTAAAATTAACATTATCAAACAAATACCTAAAATTAAATTACTTTTCTTTTTTAAAAAATTTAAATCTATTTTCGAAGTAATAAATAAAACTATCAAACTTAAAAAGAAAAAAATAAGTTGGTGTTTAACATAATAAAACTGGTCATTAAATTTATATTCACTCCAAATACAAGAAGCTGAATAAATCATGATTATTCCAAATATACTAATTAAAATAACACATATAAATAGAGGAATATCCAAGTGTTTTGACTTCAAATTAACCACCTAATAAATCTTATTTTTAACTTTTTAAATTAGAACAATTAAAAAGTCTTCCATATTTTGAAGACTTATAACCAAACTCCATAAGTAATCGCGGCCATCGCTAGTATTAAACCAGCAACCCAAAAATATCTAACAATATCTTGTTCATTCATACCCATAACTTCAAAGTGATGATGTAAAGGAGCTCTTTTAAATACTTTTCTTTTAAATTTACGAATGGCAATTATTTGAATTAAACTACTCAAAGTTTCAATTACAAAGACTCCTCCAATTAAAGCTAGAGATAATTCATGTCGAGTTAATATCGCAATTGTAGCTAAAGTAGCTCCTAAAGATAAAGAACCTAAATCTCCCATAAATACTTTAGCCGGATGGGAATTAAATACTAAAAAGCCTAACAAAGCTCCGGCAAGTATAAAACAGAAGATAGCTATTTCTTGATAACCAGCTAACCAACCAGTATTCCAGGCAATTATTCCAAAAGCTACAAAAGCAATCGCTGATAAACCACCCGCTAAACCATCTAAACCATCCGTAATATTAACAGCATTACTACTGCCTACTAATAAGAATAAGATAAATAAACCAAAAGCCCAACCTAGTGGAATATTTATTCCTAAAGAAGTTATAACTAAATCCGATTTACCACCATTACTCATAAAGATATAGAAAAATATTAAAGCAATAACCATTTGAATTAATAGTTTTTCCATAATTGTTAATCCATAATTATTATGTCTTCTAACCTTTAAATAATCATCAATAAAACCTAAAATTGCATAACTAATAAAAACAAATATTAAGATTATTAAATTATGACTTATTTCAATACTTCCATTAATATATAAAAGAATTAAGGCTAAAAGAGTAGGTATAATAAATATTAAACCACCCATTGTTGGTGTTCCTTCTTTTTTTAAATGTCTTTCGCCTACATAATGACTAACATATTGTCCAATATGTAAACGTTTTAATAAAGGTATTAATATTAAACCAGTAACAATAGCTAGGACAAATCCTAATAATACAGCCATCGCGGTTTTAGCAAGTATTAACATAAAATAACCTCTTTTCTTTTTCTTATTATACTATATTTTTTCTAAAATTACTTTATTTATCAATAAGTTTTACATAAAATCGACATTAATTTAACCTAACATTAATTTAATAGTTGTATTTTCTAAAACGTAATAATTAGCATTAGGACTTTGATATATAACATTTTCGCCATTACCCGAATATTCTACTTTAAAACCTTTTAAAGCTTTAGTAGCTTCTTCTTTATTCATTCCTACGACATTAGGTAAGATAACATATTTTTTATCTAACCATGTATATTCTTTAGGCATTCCATCTTTTCTAGGCGCAATATTTAAAATATCAATGGCATTTAATAATACACTTTTTGCTATCGGGGCTGATACTACACCTCCATATTGCGTAACTCCTTTAGGATTATCAACAGCTACATAAACAACAATTTCAGGATTATCTGCAGGTAAAAATCCCATAAACGATAAAATATAATTTCCCGATAAATAAGCCCCATTTTTAACTTTTTGGGCAGTCCCTGTTTTACCTCCAACCCGATAGTTTTCAATATAAGCATTTTTACCTGAACCATTAGCTACAACACTTTCTAAAGCATATCTAACTAAAGAGGAAGTTTCTTCACTTATTACTTTTCTAACTTTCGTAGGTTCTATTTTTTTAATTAAACTATTAGTTTCACTATCAAGCATGGAACCGACTATAAAAGGTTTATATAAAGTTCCACCATTAATCGCTGCACTTACTGCCGTGATTTGTTGAATAGGGGTAACGCTTATTCCTTGCCCAAAAGAAGTCGTAGCAAGTTCCACTGGTCCCATATTTGCAACATCAAATAAAATACCATTAGATTCGCCATTTAGATCAATTCCTGTTTTTTCTCCAAAACCAAATTTTTTAATATAGCTCATTAATTTTTCGGTACCTAAAGTTTGGCCAATATGCACAAATCCCGGGTTACAAGAATTTTCAACTACTTCGAGCATTGTTTGGGTGCCATGACCTCCAGCTTTCCAACAATGAATGGTGGCTCCGTCAACATTTATAGAACCGGTATCCGTAAAATAATCTTCAAATAAATTGATGGTTTTTTCTTCTAAAGCCGCGCTCAAGGAGATAATTTTGAAGGTCGAACCAGGCTCATAAGTCATCCAAATAGGTAAGTTGCGATTAATTATTTCGTTAGAATAATTTTGATAATTATTACTATCAAAGTTAGGTCGCGAAGCCATCGCCAGTATTTCTCCTGTTTGGGGATTCATCGCCATGATTAAAGCTTGTTCGGCATTATACTTGCTTAAAACATTATCAAGTTCATTTTCAATAGCTTGTTGTAAATTAATATCAATGGTTAATTGTAAAGTTATTCCACTTGTGGGGGCTTCATAAACTTCGGTTAATTCGAGTTTATTACCTTTACCATCCGAAAAATATTTAATAGCGCCATCCGAACCAGTTAAATAATTATCGTATTGTAATTCGATTCCTGATAAACCCTGATTATCAATTCCGACATAGCCTAAAACATGGGAAAGGGTAGTAGTATAAGGATAATACCTTTTACTTTCCTTTAATAAATAAACGCCATCATAACCTAAATTATTAATTTTTTCGGCAATATCAAAAGAAAGCTGGCGACCTTCGGGATGGACTCTTTCAATAGAAGTTGATTTCGTAACATGAGCTAACATATCTTTATAATCACTATTTAATATATCGGCTAAATCACGAGCTACTTTTGTAGGTTCTTTAATTTGACCTGGGACTACGACTAAAGATACCGTTGTAACATTACTAGCTATTTCAATGCCATTTCGATCGACGATTAAACCCCGATCCGCCTTAATAGGTAGTTCTCTACTCCAAAGACTTTGGGCTAAAGTATTTAGTTTTTCATAAGAAAATACTTGTATATAAAAAACTTTAATAATTATGGCAATTAAAACAATAACACAAATAATAAAAATAAATCTAATTCGTTCATGAATTTCACTAAAAAACATATAACCACCTAAATAATTATATGTTTAAATAATTTGCTTTAGAGCTTATTTTTGATTAATGTCTTTACTGGCGACAATTCCACTCATCCAGGCAAAGCCTAAGTTATAGCCTCCACATATGCCATCAACATCTAAAATTTCGCCTGTTAAATATAAATTTTTAACTATCTTACTTTCCATAGTTTTAGTGTTTATTTCCTTTAGAGGTATTCCTCCCCGACTTACTTGCGCATTTTTAAAATCATTAGTACCTAAAACTTTAAAAGGAAAAGCAAATAATAAATCTAAAACTTTATCTTGCTTAACCATTGACCATTTTTCTTCTTTAATATTTGCTAACTTTAAAATTAAATTAGTCAATTTATAATTTAGAAAACCATTTAAAATTTCTTTTAAATTATAATTTAAAGTTTTTTCTAAATTATTTAAATAATTAATAAATTCTTTTTTATCTTTTTTAAACCAAGGGACGAAATTAATTTTAATTAAAGTTTCTTGATTATTCCTAATACTTAAAGCCACATCGCCACTTAAATTAAAAACACATATTCCACTTATACCATAATTAGTTAATTGAATTTCTCCATATTCTTCTCTTTGAAATTTATTATCGATATATAAACTTAAAAGAGCTTCACATCTAATACCTTCCCATAAGTTATAATACTTATCTTGGCCTTTTAATTGGACTAAAGAGGGAACTATAGGAGTTATGCTATGTCCTAAATTTTTAGCTAAACTATAAGAGTTAACCTCTTCTTTATCTAAAGCCGCATAAGAACCACTGGCTAAAACAACTATATCAGCTTCATAAATTCCTTTAGAAGTTTTTACTTCAAAATTATCTTTTTTACTAATCTTTAGAACTTCTTCATTTAAGTTTATTTTTATCTTTAGAGTTTTTATTTTATTTAATAAACAATCTAAAAGACTACTAGCTTGATTAGTAATTGGATAATAATAACCATTTTTTTCTTTATATACTAATCCTAAACTTTTAAATAAAGGTAATACTTCTTCTTTATGTTTTAAAATATCTTCTAATAAATCTTTATTAGTAGAATAATAATATTTAGCATCGATATCTTTATTAAAGAAATTACATCTTCCATTGCCACTTATTAAAATTTTTTTCCCCACTTTATTATTTTTTTCGATAATTAATACTTCATGTTTTTTGGCAATTAATAAAGCGGTAATTAAACTAGAAGGACCTGATCCTACAATTATAACTTTCATAATTTGCCTCTTTCTAAAATTATTATATCATTATTTTTTAAAGAGGAAAATAGTTAAAAATCAAAAATAATTGTTGACAAAAAAATAGTTTAAAAGATATAATAGTATTAGCAAACGGAAAGGAGTTTAAATAATGAATAATCAACCAAACCCTACTTACAATGGTAATGCTACTGCTTCTTTAGTATTAGGTATTGTTTCTGTAGTTTTATGTTGGTTAGGCTGGTTTAGTGTTATAAGTCTTGTTTTAGGTATTATTGGTATTACACAAGCTAATAAAGGCCGTTTAAGTGAGAAAAAAGGCTTAGGTACTGCTGGATTAGTTCTATCAATTATTGGTGTTGTTTTAAGTGGTTTAACATTATTATGTGTTGTA
>CANQOE010000087.1 GCA_947625315.1 uncultured Bacilli bacterium
CACAATTGAATATTTAACTAGTGTCTACTTAGAAGTAGTATATCAAGCTGCTTGGTGGAATTACAATGGCTATTTCTTAAATTTAAATGGGCGTATTTGTTTAGAAGGCTTACTATTATTTGGAGTAGGTAGCTGTCTTGTAACCTACATTTTAGGACCAATTATTGGTAACTTCTTAGATAAAATAAATAAAAAATTTAAAGTAGTTATTTGTATTATTTTAGTTGGTTTAATTGCTTTTGATTTTTATGCTTCTTCACTAATCCTAATTCGGGAAAAGGGGTATCCTCTACTATTGAAAATAGTCATTTAAATAATTTGATAAAAGACAAATAAAAATACTAGCATTTATTTAAAAAGTATGGTATTATGTATATAGATGAAGGAAACTTCATAAAATAAAATAGGGAATACTTAACATCACAGTGTTGAGTACTCGCCATATAATTGGTTGGCACTTAATCTACTGAAAGTAAATTGAGTGCTTTTATCTTATTATAGGTTACTATATTACCAAAGTAAAAAGTAAGGCTATGAGTAAGAAGATAATTAAAATAAGAGAAGAAATTAAATAATCTTTCTTATGCATAATATCATCAGCCTCCTTATCTAAAAAGAAAGTAGGCAAGCACTCAAAAATGTTAATATATTCCCTATAAATATTATATCTTAAAATGGAATTAAATGCAAGAAAAAAGTCAATAATATTGTATAATTATTAACTTTTTTTTATCTAAAATAAATAAATAAATATAAATAAAGCTAGAAAAACACAATAAATAGAGGATTTCTAAAGTTAACCTTTAAATGATTATGGTTCCAAGATAATTTTGCAAGGCCTCCTTGCAAAAATTCATCGTTTTCAAATTTTCTATAAATATTAAATTGAATGCAAGAAAATATTATATAATTATTAACTTTTTATCTAAAATAAATAAATATAAACAAAGCTAGGAAAACACAATAAATAGAGAACTTCCAAAGTTTACCTTTTCTTACTAATTCAGTTAACCATTTATAAGTAAAATAAGTTACAATTAAGGCCGAAATTAAACCTAAAAGATAAGGTATAGCTAAAGTAGTTAAAGTATTTGCACTCACTAAATCACTTACCCCTAAAAGCATGGTGGCTATACTAATTGGAAAATATAAAATAAAAGTATATTTTAATGCCGTTTTTCTTGACATACCAACTATTAGACAAGCCACTAAAACAGTTCCACTTCTTGAAATCCCGGGTAGTATTGTAATCATTTGCAATAATCCAATTATAATAGCATCTTTAATTGTTATATCTTCATCTTTTTTTTGCCCATCTTTATTTCTAATTAAAAATAAAAGTAATGCTGTAACTAAAAAAGCTATTCCTAAAAAATACATATTATTATTTAATTTTGCTTCAATTAAATCTTTAAAGATTATACCTACTATTCCCACTGGTATAGTTGATATTACAATTAACCAACAATACTTAAATTTATTTTTATATTGGCTTCTATTCTTTTTATCAAATATATACTTAAAAAAAGCAGTTATTAAATCAATTATTTCTTTTCGAAATATAAATAATATTGCTAAAAACGAACCAAAATTAGCCACAATTTCAAAGTTTAAATCATTAAACATATTCGTATTAAAGATATTTTTAAATAAATATATATGCCCACTAGAACTAATTGGCAGAGGTTCACTAAAACCTTGAATAATTCCTAATATAATATAAATTAAATAATTCATAATATCACCTAACTAATTATATAATATTTTTTAAAATTTATAAATACAATTATAGGGGATTAAATAAAATGTTTAAAATAATACTTTTTTTCTTAGGAATATTTTTAACATCTTTTGGCATTTTCTTTACACTTATCTATACTAATTTATTAACAATGGGGTATAGTTTTGGCGAATTTGTTAAATTTATTATTAGTACTACCGAATTTTATTTAATATTTCTGGGTTTAATATGTTTATTTATATCTTTAGAAAGGCGGAAGAAAAAATGAACTATTACTATGATTTAATCTTAAACTGGAGTGAAGATACAGCATTTTATTTTTATGAATGGAATGATACTGATTCTTTAGAACTAATTAAAAAAATTCCCATTTTTAAAGTTAAACATAAAACTTTTTTAGATCTAATCCAAAATAAAGTTAAAATAGATGAAGATACCATGCTTTTAATTAAAGATAAAACAATTTTAGGTACTCAAAGTTTAGTAACTAAAATTGAATATGCCTCCCTTTTTACCGATGGTAAAAATGTTATAGCTATTGAATTTAATAAAGAAGGGGAAAGTGCTTTTTATAGTAATTTACTAATTGATGATGAATTAAATGTTTTAGAAATATGTTATAATTTAAAAGAATATACTTGCTTTTATGAAATATTAGCTAAAAAAGATAATAATCATTTACTTCGCCAAGAAAAAGAAGCTAAAGATTTAATAACATTAGAAATTAAAAATTTATATCAAACTAAAAATTATTTAAAACTTAAATATTTATATTATGAATATCAAAAAGAACAACTTGATGATGTCTCTTTAATTTATAAACATTTCTTAGAAGATTTAAAAGGACCTCTAACGCAAAATATTTTAAAACTTTATTATATTATCAAATTATCATACCATAATGTTTAAAAACGTGATATAATATTCATAGTGATTCAAGTCCTTTTGTATATTGTTTGTACAACTCAATTATACTACTTGAATCACTTTTTTTATATATAAACGTTTCACATCTATTGTAACACAACAACAAAACCAATGAATATTTTATTCATTAATTTACATTTTAAAGTATACATGTTATAATATTCTCCTAGGAAGTGAGATTATGCATTTACCAAATTTAAAAGAAGCTCAAAAAAGAACCAATAAAGAAGTAAAACACGAAACAATTAAACCTCTTAAAAGTCCTAAATTTCAAGGTCAAAAATTTTTCTTAAGGACTTATGGTTGTCAAATGAATGTTCATGATTCGGAAAATATTAAAGCAATTGTTAGTAGTTTAGGATTTGATGAAACCACTACTTTAGAAGAATCTGATTTAGTAATTTTAAATACTTGTGCTATTCGCGAAAATGCTCACGATAAAGTTTTTGGTTATCTTGGGCGAATTAAACACTTAAAAGAAACAAAGCCTAATTTAATCGTCGCTATTACCGGATGTATGAGCCAATTAGAAAGTGTTACTAATTTAATTAAAACAAAATATCCTTTTGTCAATATTGTTATTGGTACTCATAATCTCCATTTACTTGGCAACTTTATTTTAGAAGCCCAAAAAGAGCAAACAATTGAAGTATGTTCGACTGAAGGCGATGTTTATGAAGGACTAGAATATAATCGGGATTCTAAATATAGTGCTTGGGTCAATATTATGTATGGCTGTGATAAATTTTGTACTTACTGTATTGTTCCTTATACTAGAGGTAAACAAAGAAGTCGTTATATGCAAGATATTTTAGAGGAAGTCAATAATCTAGTTGCCTCTGGTTATTTAGAAATAACGCTTTTAGGTCAAAACGTCAATGCTTATGGTAAAGATTTAGCAGAAGGTTATGATTTTGCCGACCTTTTAGAAAAAGTTGCCCAAACTAATATTCCGCGTTTACGTTTTGTTACTTCTCATCCTTGGGATTTTACGGATAAAATGTTAAATGTTATTGCTAAATATCCTAATATTATGCCTTATATTCATTTGCCAATTCAAAGTGGTAGTTCTAAAATTTTAAAATTAATGGGTCGTCGTTATACTAAAGAAGAATATTTAGAATTATTTAATAAAATTAAAAAAACTATTCCTAATGTTTGTATTACTACCGATATTATTGTGGGTTTCCCTAATGAAACCGAAGAAGATTTCCAAGATACTTTAGATATTGTTAATACTTGCCAATTTGACGGAGCCTTTACATTTATCTATTCTCCTCGGGAAGGTACTCCTGCTTCTTTAATTAAAGATGAAATTCCTCTAGAAGTTAAAGAAGAACGTTTAAAAAAATTAAATGAATTAGTTAATTTTTATAGTTTAAAAAGTAATCAAAAATTTTTAAATAAGAAGGTTAAAGTCCTAATTACTGACGTAAGTGAAAAAGATGCTACTAAAGTATGTGGCTATACTGAAGAGTTTAAATTAGTCAATGTTGAAGCTCCTAAAAGCGACATTGGAAAAATAATAGATGTCGAAATTACGGATGCTAAAAGTTTTAGTTTAGATGGTAAAAAAACAATATTTATTAAAAACTCTTAAAAAAGTCTTTTCAAATTCTCAAAAATAGCTTATAATATAAATTAGTAAAAATAGGTGAGTTGTTATGAAAAGAAGTTATCGTTATACTTTAGGAGTATTAACATTCCTAATCCTACTTACAATTACTGTGGGAACTAGTTATGCCTATTATACGGTAGCTCCTGCTCAAATAACTGAAGAAGAAATAATTGCCACCTGTTTTGATTTTAAAATGTTGAGTCAAGAAACCTCATCAATAGATTTAAAAGAAGCCACACCAATTAATGAAGAAGAAGCTTTAAAACTTGAACCTATAACTTTTAAAGTTACGAATATTTGTGATCGAGCTCTTAATTATGCTATTAATTTAAATACTTCCGAAACAAGTGAATCTTCAATGAATGAATTAATGATGTATAAATTAATTACTCCCACCAACGATAATGCTTCCACCAAGTTGATTAATAGTCGTCAAGATCCAAAAAGGGCATCTCTAAAAGGAGCATTAAATAGTTTTTCTTTAAATAATGGGAAATTGCGTGCCGGTGAATCAAAAGAATTTAAATTATATCTATGGATCAATGAAGAAGCTTCTAGCTATGTTTCTGGTAAAACTTTTGTAAGTTTTATTGATGCTTATGGCTATTTATAAGGAGGAATAAAAAATGCTTAGAAAATTATTATTATGTATAATTGGTATAATGTTAGTAATAACCATAACATTTGGTGTAACTTATGCTTACTTATCTGTAAGTAAAACTCAAGAAAATCCTAATACTTTATCTACTCCAGATTGTTATGAAGTTCAAATAAATGAAGGTACAAGCAAAACTCCTATAAATATCACTACATACCCAATGAGTGATGATAAAGGTAAACAAAACACACCTTACGAAATAACTATTAAAAATACCTGTGAGGCTAATAGTAAATTCCAAATAATTTTAGCATCAAAAATTGAACCTAAAGCTAGTGATACCAGTAAAAACTTAATGGATTATATCAAATTTTCTTTTGATGATAACACAGTTGCTAAATTAAATGGTCAAACTACCATAGACTCTACTAAGCTTTCTCCAACTATTTCTCCTGAAGAAGGCAGAACTTATTATGTGATAAAAGAAGATTATATAAATGGCTCAAATGCTTCTAAAACTTATAAATTACGTTTATGGATAGATCAAACTGCTGGGAATGATATAATGGGGCAAACATTTACTGGTCAAATTATAGTTTATTCTGAAGCTATTCCAACTACAACCGGTAGTTAATTAAAGACAATTTGATATGAACCCCGTTTCTTGGACATAGAAACGAGGTTTTTATATGAGTAAATTGAGTTATGAAGATAAAATAAATA
>CANQOE010000088.1 GCA_947625315.1 uncultured Bacilli bacterium
ATGTATCTGATGCCATAGGTATCAATGGTGGATTAACAGGAGGAATAATTGGTACTGCTGTTAATAAAGCAATAAATTTAACTATCAAAAATTCTCATAACACTGGTAAAATATCAAACAATGAAAATACAGTAACAGTTGTAGGTGGCTTAATTGGAGCAACTTATACTCAAACAATAATTGAAAATTGTTATAATACAGGTGAAATAAAAAATGAAAAATTAGAATATGACACATATTATGATCAAGATGTAGGAGGCTTAATTGGAGTTACTGCTAGTGGTGAAAAATATACAATAATCCGAAATTCATATAATACAGGAAATATTTTAAACGGAAACTTAACTGGTGGGTTAGTAGGATATAATTTAAATTCAAATTTAATAATCGATAAATGCTATAATACTGGTGAAATAAATTCTTCTGTAAAATTTAATGTTGATACTGGCTATGATGTTATAATGGGTGGAATAATTGGTTATAATGCATTAAATACAAATGTAAAATCATATGTAATAAACTCATTTAATATAGGAAATATAATAAATGGTAATGAGCTAATAAGTAGAAATTATGTGGGAGGTTTACAGGGCAACGCAGAATATAGTGAAGTATATATAATAAATTCCTATAATACAGGTAAAATAGAACGAGCAGGAGAAACTGGAAATTTTGTTAGGTATGGAGGAATATTTGGTGTTAGTCAACATCTTAATTCAAAATTAAATATAAACAATGTCTATAATTTAGGTGAAATAATAAATACTAAAACTTTAACTATATATTCTCCTCTATTTAATATAGGTTATATTAATAATACATATGTTACATCAGATGTAAAAAATACATATTATAAAGAAGGACTAGCAGCAAGTAATATTAGTATAGGAATACCAATGAGTGAAACAGAAATGAAATCAGAAAAACTAGTAAATCAATTAAATGCTAATTTAAAAGATATAGATGTATCAGATATAAATAAAGAACTAAAAGAAAAAGGTATAATAAAAGATGGAGAAGAAATAACATTATCAAATTGGTATTTATCAAATGAAGGTTATCCAACTTTAAAAAACTAACTTATCTAAAAAAAGTTAGTTTTTTCTTTAAATTTGGCACCTTTATTGGACTTTTGCTCCACAGTTCGACAAATTTCGTCATTCACAAGTGTTATGATATGAAACTTGGAAAGGCGGATTTTGGTTATGAATGAACTAAAACAATTTAATGAAGAATATGAAAGGGTTACTAATTTTGATTATATTAAATCTTTAAATAATCAAATATTAAAAACATTACAATCTAAACTTAAAAATAATTATTCTAATTTAGATATTATTTTTAAAAAAGATAATCCTAAAAATTATTTAAATATTTTTAAAGCTAATTTTGAAAATAAGAAAGAAACATCTCGTTTAAGAGAAAAATATGGTTATTCTAAGTTATTTGAATGTAAACCTAAAAACAAAGATAAATATATTGATATAGGTGTTCAAGCTAATTGTAGTACTTTAGGAGGTAGACATTTATTTCGTTTATTTATTGATAAAGAAAATAAAAAAGTAGTTTTAAATATTTATAATAAAAATTATGAATTATTAGATAAAAATGCTTATTGGTCTTTTAAAACTTTAGAAGAAAAACTAAATAAGAAAAACCAATATTTAGCTAATATTAAATATTGGTTAAAAGAAGAAAACAATCAAGAATATTATAAATTCTATGATGTTAATTATTATCATTTATTATCTTTTGATAAATTTTTAAAATATTTAGAATCAGGTAAAATTAGAATAAATATACAAATAAAATATGCTGATAATATTGAAAAAATAAGTAAAAGAATTGCTTTTGAAATATTAGAATTAGATATTCTAGATTTATATGAAAAAGTTAATCTTTAATTTTTCTTAAAACTAAATAAAGACTAAACAAAGTTAGAAGAATTAATATTAATGATAGATTAGGTAAAATATAATATATTTTAAGTTCATTAATATAATCGGTATCAAAAAATATTTCTAAGATAAATAATGCGCCTAATACTAGAGCTATCGTTATTTTTTTAGCGTGCTTTGTACCAATTAATTCTTTTAAAGAAAAAATAGCCATACTCATTGTAATAAACAAATCTAATATCCAAGAACAAGAAATTACATTTTCAATTTTTTCAATAAACTTAAACAATTTTAATTGCTTTAAAACCATATATTCGGGAAATCTAAAGATATTTACTAAAGCTGGTCCAAAAACCCCATTAACACATATAATCGTAAGTATTATAAAAGAAGAAGCGAGAATATAAATTTTAGTATAACCTTTAATATCTCCTTTTAAATGAATCGTTAAAAGATTAGGCAAAAAAGAAATACCGGCAAAAGCAAAAGCTGTTTTAACAAAACCATCAAATTTTGTACTTAAAATTGGTAAGAAATTAGATGGTTCAAAAAATACTACTAACCCAACAAAACTAATAAGAGATAAAATAATGGAAAAGGGGATTAAACAACTAGCTACTCTACTTATAATTTTAAAACCTTTTAAAGCTAAATAAAGAGTTAAAATAATAATAGGTATTAAAAAATATAATTCAGGAGAATTAACTAATAAAAAAGCCCCTACAAATTCTTTATAAGAAACAAGCATATATAATAGAATAATAAAACTAACTGCAATTAATATAATTCTGACAATTATTCCTAATATACCTTTATTACTTAGAATATCTAAAATACTTTTATCACCTTTTTTCTTAATTAAATAACTATAAATAAAAGTTAGAAATATCCCCACTAATAAACCACATATTGCTCCTAAATAAGCATCTTTAGAAGATATTGAAAATAATAAAGATATTCCAAAACCTAAAAATAAACTGCGGGTTAAAAAATAAACGACACTTACTTTTTGCATTATTCCACCTCAAATATTAATCCTTTCTTATTTATTGAAACATCTATATTAACTTCTATATCTTGATTGCACCATATATAATAATCTTCTTTTCTAGTTTTATTATAATATTTTTTTCCTAAACTAAACGTATTAGTTTCTAATTCTTGCGTTTTTTTAATGACTTTTTTAATTTTATCTTCCACTATTTTTTTAAATATTTTTTCTAATTCTTGATAAGATTTAGCATTCTTTAAATCATAGCCACATTCATCTTCTTGAATACGCGCCGAAATACTACCTTTAACAACTACTTTTTTATCTACTACTTCGGCATCAATTTTTGCATCATAAGAAGTAATAATTGTTTGATTATTATTACAACTATTGGCAAAATAAACCATACTAGGTTTAAAGTTATCAATTAAATTAATTATGGAAGCCTCATCTTCATTAAAGATATGTTCTAATTTAAAATCTTTAAATACTCCCATCCCATCTAAAACAATATTATCTTCTTTTATTGTTAAAGTCGAAAGTCTGGCATCTTCGCCTTTAGTTAGCATTTTACTTAAAACATCTGTAAAAGGGGCATAATAAGCCGAACTCGTAGTTTTACTTGAGTGTTCTAATAAACCCGCGATATAAGAAGACGCAATTGGTTTTTCTTTACTAGTTGTAAGTAAGATATCTTGAGCTTTAACATTATGAGCAATAACCGTATAAAATTCGTTGCGCATTTTACTATTGCGAATTAAAAGTTCACTAACTTCTTTAAAATGTTCTTTAGCAATATCTTCGCTTATAATAACTACTTCAATATGTTCATAGTAAGGTATTTTATCTAAAGCTAGACCATTATTATCAAAAGCTTCGACAATACTTTTTCCTTCACCCATAGTATTATAAGTTGAAGTAGCCCCACTTGTTTCACCTTCTTTTTTAGTACTAAGTATTTCAAAAGCTACTTTAAATGTATCATCTTCATAATCAATTGCAACACCTGATACAATAGCTAAATCATTTAATTCATTATAATCATAACAACCACTAAGTAAAAGGGGTATTAATAATAAAAACAATTTTTTCATACTCTATCTCCTTGTTTAGTTAAATTCTTCGTTAAAAGTTCACTTTTTTTAGTATCTTTAACTAATGGTTTTTTCAAAATAGACTTAAATAGATAAGTTTTATCAAAAGGCATTAAAGGATAAAAATAAGGTTTACCAAAACTATATAAATCATTTATTTTAATTAGAAAATAAAAACTAGCAAACACAATTCCCAGTATTCCATAAAAAGAAGCTAAAATAAGAAAAATAAAGCGCATATATCTTAAAGCATTAGCTACTTCTATTTCACTAAACATTAAAGAAGACATAAAAGTTAAAGCAATAGTTATAATCATAATTGGCGATACTATTCCAGCAGATACGGCAGCATCTCCTAAAATTAAGGCTCCTAAAACGGAAATAGCACTACCATAAGTCGAAGGAAATCTTAAATCGCTTTCTCTTAACATTTCACAAATAAAAAGCATAATAAAAGCTTCAAATATGGCCGGGAAGGGGACTCCATCTCTTTGAATACTAAAACTAACCAGTAAGTTAGTGGGAATAGTTTCTTGATTATAATTGACTAAAGCAATATAAATCGCGGGTACAACCATTGATAAGAAAAAAGAAAATATTCTAAGCATTTTTAAAAAGTTAACATTAGTACTTTTATGATAAGTATCAATTCCCGGATTTATGAAATCGGCAAAAAAAGCGGGAATAACAATAGCAAAACAGGAAGTATCTACGAGTATCGCGATTTTGCCTTCTAGTAGTGCTTTAGCAACATTATCTGGTCTTTCGGTTAAAATATGGGTTGGGAAATGGGTTTTAGCTTCATCATTTAAAAGTTGAATAAGCATCGAAGAATCTACTATGCCATCGATATCTATCTTTTTAATTTTTTCTTCTAAAGAAGTAATTACTTCTTGATCGGCTAAATCATCAAAATATAAAATACCCACCGTTGTTTTGGTTTTTCTACCCACTACATATTCTTTGGTTTTTAACATATTTGATTTTAATCTTCTTTTAACTAAGCCCATATTAATTTGATAATTTTCGACAAAAGCATCTTTTGGTCCATTTGGGGCCGGTTCACTTTCGGGAGAGGGAACACTTCTATTAATATCCGCTTTGGTTTCAATAGCTAATATTTCATTATTTCTTATAACTAAAGTAAACCCATTAGTAATATAAAATTCTATTTCATCATAATTATTAATAACCTTCGTATTTGGTCCTGGCACAATACTGGTTAAATCATATATTTTATTTTTCTTACCACTTATATTGCTTAAATTCTTTAAAATATAGTCATTTACTTTATCACTAGAAGAAACCGTTTCTAAATAAACAACATAAACAGTATCTAATAAAGATATTTTCGTTTTCTTAATAATTAAATCTGGAACATTTTGAAATTCTTTTTTAATTCTTTTAATAACATTTTCCTTCATAAATTCCACCTATTTATATTATTAAAAATATTTAAAAATATATACGATATAATAATTTTAATTTTTTTAAAAATTATACTTGAAACTCTTAGTTAATTATGCTATTATTAATAAGTAATGGACCTCTAGCTCAGTTGGTTAGAGCATCCGGCTCATAACCGGGCGGTCGTAGGTTCGAGTCCTACGAGGTCCA
>CANQOE010000089.1 GCA_947625315.1 uncultured Bacilli bacterium
CTGGTGATGTCGAAACTTTAGCACCAGGTAGTGAGGCGACCGCTAGTGTTACCCCTGCTCCAACTAGAGAAGCCCAAGCTTATGTCATTAATTTAGGTATTCCAGCAGGAGCTACAGGACCTGCCAATGGTTTAAATGCTTATGGTGGTTTAGCAAGTAATACTAATCAAACTCTTGATTTAACCGCGGCTACACCAGTAACTGTAACTTTAGCTAATCAAATGGCTAATAAAAATGTCAATTTAGCTACAAATAATACTATAACTATTCAAAATGCTGGTGATTATGAAATAACTTATTGGGCAACTGCTGATGTAGATACGGTTGGAAATGTAACTGTAGAAGTTGATAATGGTGGTACACCAGTTACAGGTACTTCTCAAACTTTAGCTTTACAAAATGATGAAAATGCTTTATTTAATGGTCATACTATAGTTTCTTTAGAAGAAAATGCTGCTTTAACTTTAACTATTGAATCTAGTGTTGCCGGGAACGGTAATGTAACAGGAGCAGCTTTATCAGTTAAACAATTAAATGCTAATGAATAATTAAAAAAAGGAAGATTAGTTAAACAAGCTAATCTTCTTTTTTAATGGTTACTGCTTGGCGACCCATGGCATCATAAGCTATTTGTAATTCTTCTTTAGATATTTTAAAAACACTTTTAGCTTTTAAGGGGTCATTAAGATAATAATAATCTTTATCATAACCAATTAATAAAACAGCATGGGTTTTAGAAGCATAAGTATAAGGTTCATTTGTTTGAGGATCAAACCAAAGATAGAAAGAACCTACTTTTTTTTAATCGATAGTAGTCCATATTACTACTGGTAAATAAGATTCTAAAGTACTTAAATTTTGATTAGTTAAATTAAGAACTTTAAAATTGGCAGAATTATCTTTAATTATGGTTTTTAAAGAGTTTTCAATTACCGGTTCATAACAACCCCACCCATTTTCTTGACTAGAAGGATCCCCGGCATAATAAAGAGCCGGATTAGGTCCATAACGCAAATTATCTTTTAAATAAACACCTTTTTGAGGTAAATAATCATCAATAAATTGGGAAAGAGTTATGTTAATACCATAATAATTTAATAACATCGTGGCACTTGTAGCTTCACAACCATTAGGATAATCGGGTAATTGACTTAAACGAGCAACTTTTAAAATTTGTTTTAATGGTTTATTAGGGTCAGTATAAGCAAAACTTTTAATAGGTTCAGAGTTAGAAGTTAATTGTAATTGGTTTTGTAAATAATCATTACTTAAATCTAAATTAGTTAAATCATTACTAGTTTCATTAGAAGTTTCCTTAGAATTTAGTAAATAAATATTTAAAAATATTGAACAACCTAAAATAGTTAAAGTAATAAATATTAATAATATTTTCGTAAATTTAGGTAATATTGGCATAGCTTTTCCTTCTTTTAGTATATAGTCTATCATAGCTTAAGAATTTTTGCAATAAAAAAAGAAAACTATTTTAGTCTTCTATTTTAAACTTGTAATTAGTTCCTCTTTTTTCATAGTAGAATATCCTTTAACACCTTGTTCTTTAGCAATTGCTTTAAGTTCAGTTAAAGTCATTGTACTATAATCAGTTTTAGCTTCTTTTTTAGGAGCTTTTACGGTTTTAGCTTCTTTTTTAACTTTACCATCTAAAGCATCTTGAGCAGTTTTAACTAATTTAGTAAAAGAGGCAGCATCATTAATAGCCATTTCACTTAACATTTTACGATTAATTTCAATACCCGCTTTAGATAGGCCATTCATAAATTTAGAATAGCTTATATTGTTTTCTCTACAGGCTGCATTAATTCTCGTAATCCATAGTTTGCGGAAATTTCTTTTATTTTGACGACGATCACGATAAGCATAAACACCACTGTGGAAAACTTGTTCTTGAGCAGTTTTATATAAACGATGTTTACTACCAAAGTAACCTTTAGCTTCTTTTAATACTTTTCTTCTTCTAGTTTTGGAAACAGTTCCACCTTTAACTCTTGTCATAATTTATCCTCCTATATAACAGATTTTAATCTGCTAGCTTCTCCTTTAGCTAAAACACCCTTATTTCTTCTTTGACGTACTTGTTTAGCACTATCTTTATTGGTTTTATGATTACCATTACCCTTTTTATAAGTTAGGGTACCATTTTTCTTTTTTGTTAAAACTTTACTACTTGCTTTATGCGTTTTTTGTTTACTTTTTGCCATAATTTTTTTCCTCCTTATTTTTTTGGTGCTAATAGCATAAACATTTGACGGCCTTCCATTTTGGGAGCAGATTCCATTTCCGATACTTCACTTAAAGCATCTTTAAATCTTATTAGAACATCTTTTCCTAATTCGGGACGAGCCATTTGCCGACCTTTGAAACGAATAAAAGCTTTAATCTTATGTCCTTTAATTAAATAATCTTTAGCGTTTCTAACTCTGGTTTCAAAATCATGAACATCAATTGTGGGACTAAGACGATATTCTTTTAAGTCTTTATTGGTTTCTCTTTGTTTTTTTTGGGCTTCTTTTAGTTTCTTTTGTTTTTCATAACGATATTTGTTATAATCCATTATTTTAGCAACGGCCATAGAGCCATTGTCATTCATTAAAACTAAATCAAGTCCAGCATATCTGGCCATGGTTAAAGCATCTTGTAAGCCTTTTTGACCCATTTGTTCTCCATTGGGACCTATCACCATCATTGAAGCAACCTTAATTTGTTCATTAATTAGTAATTCTTTACTATTTGCTATTTGAAATGCACCTCCTAGAACTAAAAAAGATAGAATAATTATATTCCACCTTAAAAACCTATTTGTTTGGCTTTTTACCCATGAACTAATATTCATCAGGTGGAAATAAATTTCGCTTTCCTTTTTTAATTTCTTTTCAATTATATTCTATTATATGCTTTTTGTCAAGTATTTTGCTGAAGTTTTTTTGTTAATGGTTGTTCTTCCGAGTTAGTAAATAATTCTTTAAAGTAATCTTTTTGTTTTAAAATATCTTCAATATTTCCATCATTATATAATTTAGTTAAATAAGCAAATTTTTGCTCTGCACTATTTTCATAGTTAAGTAATAAATTATCATAAGCTTTTTGTAAACGATTTTTAATATCAATATTTGTTACATCATTTTTTAATTCAATTATTAAATCAATGTTTTTACTGGTAATAATTATATCGGCAATTAAATTTAAATATTGAGGATTTCTTAGAGCAATTAAAATTAAATAATTATATGCTTGATTGTCTTTTAAAGCTTCAATTAATTTAGCAATTGGCGCATTTTCAACATCTCGAGCAAAATAATAAATAAACTCAGCATTTTTGGTTTCTATTAGGGCATCGGCTAATTTTTCAATTGGGGCATTTTCAAATTCTTGAGCAAAGAAATAAATATATTTAGCATCTTTTAATTCAATTAAAGCATTGGCTAATTTTTCAATTGGAGCATATAAAACATCTCGAGCAAATTGATAAATATATTCGGCATTTTTGGTTTCAATTATAGCATCAGTTAATTTGGTAATTGAAGCTCCCTTTACATTTTTAGCATAAAGATAAATATACTTTGCTTCTTTTATTGCTATTATGGCATCAGTTAATTTGGCTATAGAATTTTCAAAAAAATATGAAGCCACGATGTATATATATTTATCATTATCTAATTCTAGTGCTTCTTTTATAAAACTTTCTAAACTTATTATACCATTTTCAATTAAAGTTTTAATAAAGTCCATATCATTTTCTTTTAATATTTGTTTTATATATGATTCCATATTATCCTCCTTAAAATGTTAATTTATATTATATTTTACTTTTTACTAATTGTCAATTAATAAATAAAAAAAACCACTTGTTATTTAACAAATGGGATTAATGCCATAAAACGAGCATGTTTTACTTGTTGGGCAATATGTCTTTGATGTTTAGCACAAGCACCACTCATACGACGTGGTAAAATTTTACCTTTATCATTAATATATTTATTAATAATCATAACATCTTTATAATCAACGCTTTTACCTGCACACATTTGACATATTTTTTTCTTTTTACGATAAAATTCGGCCATTATTATTCCTCCTTTTTAAAATGGTAAATCATCATCACTTAAAGTAATTTCTTCACCAAAGTCTTTAAATGGATCCTCTTCTAAATTAGTTGTAGGCATTGCGGGAGCTTCCGGAATGGGAGCAAAATCGGGTACCGTAGTTGGTTGTTCATAAGAAACAGAAGCATTACTATCTTTTGTACCTAAGAAAGTTATATTATCACAAATAACTTCGGTAACATATCTTTTGTTACCATCTTGAGCAGTATAGTTTCGAGTTTGAATTCTTCCTTCTACGGCAATTTGACTACCTTTATGACAATATTTAGCTAAATTTTCGGCTTGTTTACGCCAAATTACACAGTTGATAAAATCAGCTTGTTGTTCGCCACCTTGAGGTGTAAACGGACGAGAAACTGCCAAAGAAAAAGTAGCTACACTTAAATTATTCGCAGTTGTTCTTAATTCAGGATCTCTAGTAAGACGACCAATTAAAATTACTTTATTCATATTTTTTACTCCTCATCTAATCTTATAATTAAATGTCTTATAATTGTTTCATCAATTGCTGCGCGACGATCAAATTCTTTAATAGTTTCGGCTTTAGCTTCTACTTTTAAAACATAGTAATATCCATTAGTTTCATTATTAATAGGATAAGCTAACTTTCTTTGACCCATGTCTTTTACTTCAACAATCTTAGCAGAAGCATTTTCTAAAATACTTTTCATATTAGCAATGCTTTTCTTTACTAAGCTCTCTTCTTGAGTCTTAACGATAAACATGATTTCATAAGTTTTCAAATCTTCCACCTCCTCATGGTCTATTGGCTTACTAACTAGTAATAAGCAAGGAGTAATTTAATACTCGTAGATATATTATAACTTAAAAATATTTATTTGTAAAGCTTAAAATTACTCTTAAAATTATATTTATTTTTGATATTATTTATGTCGATTACTTTTTAAATCTAAATTAGCTAGAAAAAGAGTAAAATCAATAAACCCATTATTCCTTAAATTATAAGTAGGATCTTCCATAGTAAGTTCTAAAGTATTTTTATTTAAAGTACTACCTAAGAAATCATTAGCATAGTTACTCAATAATTGAATTAAATTATTTTTTTTAGTTACTAATCTTTGATAGTTTTCTAAAGCCCAGGCTAAATCATTAATAGTACCTTTAAAGTTTAATAAACTAGTTTGATTAAATTCCTCAGGATACATAACACATTTACTCTTTAAGAAAGGATATATATCTTGATTACTTTCTAATAAATTAATTAACTGGGTATATTCTAATTCATTATCTAAAAAATAATTTAAAATATCTTTTAAAATATGAAGACGATTATTAAATAAAGCTAAATTAGCCATGTTTATTCACTTCCTTGTTAAAAATATTTTAACATAAAGAAAAGAAAAAAGCAAATTTAAGCTTCTTTTTGGTCGTGTTTTTAAACTACGGGTGTAAATAAAAAAAACATAAAAAAAGAGTGATTAATCTCAAATAATACCTTATA
>CANQOE010000090.1 GCA_947625315.1 uncultured Bacilli bacterium
AATTGTTACTTGATTTCCTAAAGCTCCACCACAACTGCTACCTAAATAACCTCGATCAGCACAACCATTATAAGTATAAGTTACAACACCATCAGCCGCGGCATAAATTGGTGAACCCCAGAAAGCTCCATAACTACCTGAAATATCAATACCATCGTGGTGAGTTCCCCAACGCCAAGTATAGTAAGAAGTAATGACATAACCTTTATTAGTTGGCCAAGCCCAGTCACCATCGATAACAACCGGATTTTGATTAGGATTACCAGCATTATATTTAGTACCTATGGCCGTTACTTGGGTTTGAGAATTTTTAATTGTTTCGCGACTAATGACATTCGTTTCTTGACTACGTTCTCCATTAGTTACAGTATATTCTTCAGTAACGCGGTCAATACCATTAACACCCGGAACTGTAACTTTAGATGTTCCCCGAGCCATTGAAGCATCATTAACAGTTGTTTTATCATAATAAACCGTTTCATCACTAATTTCATGTAAATTGTAAACAAAAGTCAACTGAGGATCAATTAAAGTAACGTTAACTTTATCTCCTACTCGAAGAATTGTATTTTCATTTTTATATTGCGTATTGGCAATTAAAAATTCTTCAACGTTTAATTTATTGGCATCACTAATTGATTCAATAGTATCTCCGAGTTTTATTTCATAAGTTTCACTTTGAGGATCAGGGCCAAATAATAAGTATTGACTTAAATCGGTAGCATCAGTAAATATTTGTTCATTAACACTTATATATTCTTCTTTAATACTGATATTTTCTAAAAATTTCATATCCTGAATAATCCGACCCGTACTTACAATTTCACTTTGATTATTATTGATATAACGCGTATATTCATTTTCGCTTAAGAATGCTTGTACAAAGGTTTTGGCCGCCTCGTTAAATACTTCTTTATCTAAAACATTAATAATATAATCATGATCTTCCCCATCAATAGTTACGACATAACCTTTAATGGTAAAATCATCGTTTTCTTCTAGTTTTTGATAAACATTTTCGACATTATCAGCATGAGCAATATAAGAAGAAGTTTCAATTATTTTTAAACTAGTTGGAGGATAAACCGTATCTATATTGTATTTCTTTTTAATTTCAGATTGGTTTTTATCGATTAAATCATATAGATATGTCCCATCTTTAATAGTTCCAATAGTTTCCCCATTCAAATAAACTTGATAAAAAGTTTCAATATTGGAATCAAGACGTTTATCATTACAAAAAATTACCAAAACACCCACGATTATAATCATAACAATTAAAATAAGCGTTTTTTTCATAATTAGGAATTCACCTCATTTATATTATCTTGGTTTAAATAATTTTTAAAATTACTATAATTTAATTCAAATAATAAGCGATATAGACCAGTTGTTCCTTTACGATGTTTGGCAATAATGACATCAATTGGAACAATACTTTCTTTCTTTTCACTTTTCGCGGCATAATAATCTTGTCTATTTAAGAATAAGACTAAATCAGCATCTTGTTCCAAAGAACCAGATTCTCTTAAATCTACTAAAGCTGGTTCTTTATTTTCTCTTTTATCAACCGCCCGGGAAAGTTGAGCTAAAGCTAAGACAGGAACATCTAATTCCAAAGCCATAGTCTTTAAAGTACGCGAAATTTCGGATACTTCAACTTGACGCGATTCTACGCGATTAGAACCAGTTGTTACAAGTTGCAAATAATCGATTATGACTAAACCTAAACCTTTAGGCATGGCACTTAAACGCCGACATTTAGCTTTTATCTCAGGCGCTGTAATTCCAGCATTATCTTCGATATAAATATTGGTATTAGCAAGCTTACTCATAGCTTCATTATATCTTTTCCAATCATTATGTTCCATTTTGCCGGTATTTAATTTATAAACATCTATACCTCCGACACTAGCAAGCATCCGATTAACTAACATTTCCGCAGACATTTCTAAGTTAAAAATAGCAATAGCTTTATCCGTAGAAAAGGCGGCATTGGTGGCAATATTTAAAGCAAAAGCTGTTTTACCAATACCAGGACGTGCGGCGAGAATGATAAGTTCGCCCCCATGTAATCCTGCGGTTACTCTATCTAAATCATAAAAGCCTGTTCTGATTCCGGTGATATCACTATGATTTTTACTCAATTCTTCTAAACGTTCTTGAGCTCTTCTTAATACTTCATGAATAGGCTCAAATTCACTTACTTGGCGAGCTTTAGCTAAAGCAATAATATTTTTTTCGGCATCATCTAAAGCACTAGTAACAGATTCATTATTATAAGCACTATCAATAATATCAGTAGCTTTATTAATTAAATTCCTTCTTAAAGCTTTTTCTTTTAAAATATTGATATAATATTCTAAATTAGCCGTTGTAATAACCGAATCTATAACTTCGGTTAAATAAGAAATACCTCCAATTTCATTTAGAGATTTCTTTTTATCTAACTCCGCTTTAACAGTTGTTAAATCTATAGGAGTTTTATTTTTATATAAAGAAATTAAGCAATTAAAAAGCAAGCGATTTTTATCACTATAAAACATATCTTCTGTTACTTCATCATTTATTATTTCCAAAGAATTTTTATCTAAAAAAGCAACTCCTAATACACTCATTTCTGCTTCTAAATCACTTGGCATTGCTCTAGTAGCCATATTTTCACCTACTTACTTAAAACAACATTTATGTTAAATTTAACTTGTTTATGTAAAACAATTTCCACAACATGGGTTCCTAAAACATCGATATCGCTATCTAATATAATGTTTTTTTTATCAATATCAAAACCTTTTTCTTTTAATTTAGCTACGATTTGTTTGGTACTTACTTGGCCAAATACTTTATCTCTAGAACCCGTTTTAACTTTAAAATTTAAAGTAATATTTTCAAGTTTGTTTTTAATTTCGTTATATTTAGCAATATTAGCATTTTCTTGCATTTGTCTTTCATCAAGTTCTTTATCAAGAATTTCTTTACTTCTTTTAGAATAAGGTACTGCGAGTTTATTTTTAATTAAATAGTTATTAGCATACCCATCACTTACTTCTAAAATTTGGTCTTTTTTACCAACTTTACGAACATCACTAAGTAATATTACTTTCATTTACTTTCCTCCTAATTATTTTTTAGTTGAAAAAGCTATGAACCACACAAAACCCAAGATTAAAACCCCAAAAGCACTAAAGATAATTATATTAGTTAAAGGATTAACCTTAGCATATAATTTATCTAAATCTTTAGCGTGTACTTTTAATTCATTTTCTTGAATAGTCTCCGCGACTATATCTTTATATTCTCCATTTTCTTTATAAGAATTAGCAATACTTAAAATACCATTAAAATCAGAAGCATTTCCATACATGCCAATTTGATATTGGTCCCCAATAACGATTAAAGGAACATTTTCTTTTTGTTTGTCGGTTAGGCCTAATTTATCCCCAACTAAACTATGCAATTTTTCATTTTTGGCATCTTGCCATACTTCATAAGTAACTAATTTAATATCCCCAAGTTGGTCTTTATGTTCATTGATATAATCTAAAGCTTCTTCACAATGCGGACAAGTACTGCCTCTAAAGAAATAAATTGTTATGTCTTCAGCTTTAACTAAAGATGGAAACAAAACTAAACTGCCTATTAATAGTAATGATATAAATATCTTTTTCATAAACTTTCACCTACTTTTAAATTATATCATGATATCATTTTATTTGTAAAGACAAAAAGAGAAAAAAAGCTATTAAAGAAAGTGTGTAATTAAAAAATAAACATAAAAAAAAGAAACTTAAAATAGTTTCTATAAGTAAGGTTCAAATTCTTTCATATTGTGTTCTTCGGTAGCTAATAATTTTTGGGCTAAATCAACAATATCTTCATCTTGTTCTTGATAAGCATTTAATTTTTCTCGAATAGCAATAACTCCTTTTTCGTTACCTTCAATCATAAGTTTAACAATGTTTTTATCACTTTTATTAATTGTCATCATTTCACTCATAATTTTACTACTCAATTTTTTTAAAGCACTTATTCCTTCTTCGGTAGTATGAAATTTTTCCATTAATAAAGTTTTAGCCATATTACAAAGACGATCATATTCGACTCTTTGTTCTTTAATCAATTTAGCTACTTCTTCATTCTCAACCTTATCAATTACGGCATCAATACCAATTAAACCCATTTGGGCATTTTGATAAATTAGATTTAAAAATTCGACATTAGCATTTGCTTTTTCCATAAAAAATTCACCCATTTATATTATGGGTGAAATATTAATATTTATACTAAACTTCTTGTACGACCGCAATAATCATTGGTTTACATTCAGTTTGTTCATATAAATAATTACTTAATTCGTTTCTTATTTCTAATTTTATGCGATTATAATCAACATAATTAGGCGTGATGTTTCTTTCAATAATTGTTGTACAAAGTTTTTTAATTTCACTAATCATATCTAAAGAATCTTTAATATAGATAAAACCCCGAGTAGTTACTTCAGGACCTACTAATAAAACCTTTTCACTTTTAGAGACAGTGGCACTTATTAAAACAATCCCATTTTCACTTAACATTTCCCGATCTTTAATAACTAATTCCCCAACATCATCATTAGAATTACCATCAATTAAACATTCATTAACTTTAATTTTTTCCGTAGTTGGGGTTAATATACCATCTTCAATTAATGCAATTTCCCCATTTTGTTTTAAAATAATATTGTCTTTAGGCATTCCTAAGGTATCAGCTAAATCCGCATTTCCGACCATATAACGATATTCCCCTTTAACCGGCATATAATATTTAGGACGCATTAATTTAAGCATTTGCATTAAATCTTCACTGGAAGCATGATGTAAAATATTTTTATCACTTGGAATATTAACTATTTCACAACCAAATTCACTTAATTCATTTTGTAGGCGAACTAAAACCTTTTCATTACTATCATATCTTGGTTCACTAAAGACAATCGTATCATTGTTTTTTAGTTTAATAAATTTATCATAGCCACTTAAAATTTTGGAAATAGCATTATAAGGAATAGCTTTATCATCACATAATAATAAAATAGAATTAGAATCATTAATGTTAGTTAAATCTCCTAAAATATTTTCTTCAATAGTCAAATATTTTTCACTTAAACCAAAATTAATAACATTTTGCAGTTTTTTACCCATAATAACAATTTTGCGATGTGAATTAGAGGCCGCGTTAAATATTTCTTGAATAGGATATAAATGGGTTGGTAAAACACTAAACATAACCCGCCCTTCCGCATTTTTAATAGTTTTTTTATAAACATCTACTAGTTTATGATTAGGAGATGTATGCCCAATATTTTCACTAAAAACCGATTCAGATAATAAACATAAAACTCCTAATTTACCAATGTAGGCAATTTTACCTAAATCCATATCATAAGCACCCATCATTGTCGGATCAAAAATAAAATCTCCCGTATAACATATTGCTCCATCTTTGGTATTAACAACATACATAACTGCATCAGGGCAACTATGAGATACTGATATTGGAAAA
>CANQOE010000091.1 GCA_947625315.1 uncultured Bacilli bacterium
TATATATAAATATTATATAAATTTTTAATACTTATTTCTCATACTATGTATATGGGAACTTACAATTTTTATTAGTACTTGCTTATTTATTCTTGACAAGTTTTTGTTCCTCAATTATAATAAAATAAAGATAAAATAAGAATGTGAGGGAAGTAATGAAAATAAGAGAATTAACTTTTCGTTTAGCTAAGCTAGAAGATATTAATCAAATTATTAATTTATGTAATGAATGCTTTAATGAAAATACTAATATTGAATATGCTATTAACCAGTTTAAAGAGAGTGCCAATGATAAAAATCAAATTTATCTTGTTGGATGCATAAAAGATGAAATAATTGCACATGCCAAAATTACAATTATTCCAACAATATATAAGCCTATGGCTACTTATGCAATTTTAAATCATGTCTGTGTTAAACCAGAATTGCGAAGAAAAAATATAGCTACTAAAATGTTAGATGAAATAGTCAAAATATGTAAAGAAAACAACTGTGTTTGTTTAGAGCTTTGGTCTAAAAACTTTCGAAAAGCAGCCCATAAATGTTATAAGCATTATGGTTTTAAAGTAGAAGATGCTAAATTTTTTGCCAAAGAATTATAGAAAGAAGGTTAAAATATGCAAGTAAGTAATCTTTATGTTGGTGGATGGTTTCAAAGAACAATGCTTCAATTATCAGAAATATATGATTTTTTAAGATATGGTAAAACTCAGTTAAATTTAAATCAAAAAATAATTGCTAAGCATTTAGAAAATCTAGAAATAAATAGTATTATTTATGGTGTTTCAGGTGAAGAATATGTCGAATTTACAACTACAACAAAAATTAGAATTAAAATTTTTGAAGATGGTTTAATTGTTTTAAATAATGCTTATGTTACAGAAGATACCCTAAACGAGGACATTAAACAAGTTACAGAATACTATGAAAATAGGTTATCTCCTGCGATTAATTATTTATTTAGTTTAGGTGCACCTGTTCCTAAAGAATTAGCCAGCATTGAAAAAGTATATCCCTATTTTATTGTATGTGAAAATGCAAGTAAAAAAGAGTTAAGTGATTTATTAGCTAAAATGGAAAAGCAAAAATATTTTGAATTTGAAAACAATAAATATGATGTTATAAGAGGGGATAAATATTATTTTATTAATAACAAAAAACAATCTGCCGAAAATATAGAAAGATACATTGAAGAACAAATATTTATTCGGGAATTTAAAGGCCAATTGCATCGCTATTTAAATATTCATCGAATTATATGGGAAAAAATTGATTCAGTAAAAGAAAATGCTGTTGTTAAAGGTTCTGAGATTGTTAAATTTACTACTAAACTTGAAGGTTATGCCAAAACTATAAATCTTATTGATGGTAGAATAAATCAAATGGGGACCTACATTTCCACTCGTGAAAAAATAGCCAAAAGTGATAAAGATTTAGCGGAGTTTTTAGCTATTTCTGGTTATCGTTATGAAACATTGAAAGATACTTTAGAATATATTAAGCATTTATGGACTATGACTAAAAACTATGTTACAGCCGCCCAAAAATTATTTGAAGGATTGAAGGAGGATGTTACAAGCAAATCAGTTGATAGTTTAACAATTGTTACTTCAATGAGTGCTGGTGCAGCCATTATAGGTTTACTTACAGAAACAGCTCCAGAATTCAGCATTTTTGGTGTATTATATTTCTTTATTTTAGCAATAATTGGTTATAGTTCTACTAAAATTATTAATGCTATTGCTAATAGAAGAAAATATGAAATTTCGGATATAGAATATGAAAAAAATATTAAATAAAGACAATATCTTTCTAATTTTTTTAGCTTTTTTTAGTATATCTATAGGAGTTTTTAATAATTATCGCGAATTATGGTTAACTCAAAATGGTTTAACTGTAAATAGTATTGGAAATATTAATTGCTTTGCATCAATTATTACCGTATTACTATTTTTGTTCTTTACTATTAAAGTATCACCTAAAATTTTAAAAAAAAGCATATCTCTGTGTTTAATTTTAAAAATGATAACCTGTACTGGATTAGTATGTTTAAATAATTCGAATAATTTATTTTTAATAAAATTTTTGGTTTTCTTTGAAATAGCTTTTAATGAATTAATTTTAGCTAGTATTTATCCTTTAATATTAAACATTTCTAATAGTGATTTAATGTATACTAAAAAAGAAACTATCGAATCAATATGTAGTAAAATAGCCTTTTTTATCGTATCTATATTTTTAGGTATGTCTATTGGTAACTTTGTTTTTGATTATAATAAATGCTTATTATTATCGATAATTTTTACTTTTATAGCTTTTTTAATCTTAATAAATTTAAATTGTAATATAAATAATAATGAAGAAATAAATATCAAAGAAACATTTAATTATTTAAATAATCATAAAATTATTTATGAATATCTAATATGTAATACACTAAGCTCTTTAGTATGGGCAACAATTTTAGGGCTTCCATTACTTAGTTTAACTAAAAATATTGGCTTTAGTACGCAATTTTCTAGTTTATTAATTTTAATAATGGGTGTTATAACTAATATTTTAGCGATGCTAATTGTTAAATATTTTAAATTTAAAAACGATAATATAAACATGATATTCAAATATGGTATTAGACTAATTCTTTATTTATTAGTATTTATCTTTAACAATAAAATTTTATTAATAGTTACTTTTATTTATTTATTATTATTTGATATGCCATATAATTTTATATTTAATAGTTATTTTCTAAATAAAGTACCTAATAAATATACTTTTCTTATAATTACTTTAAAATATTGTACTACTTTGATAGGAAATGGTATTGGTATTCTAATATGTGGTTTAATATTTAATTTTGAAATTAGATATTTAGTATTGCCAGCTTTAATATTTGGAATTTTTCATTATTTAATTGGCAGTCATATTATAAGTAAACGCAATAAAATAACATATTAATCTATATATTTGGGTTCATTAGTTTTCCCTAAAAGATAATCAGCACTTATATTATAAGTTTTACATAATGTATATAAAAATGGTGTTGAAATTAAATTTTTACCATTTTCATAATTAGCAATAACTGGTTGGACAGTATTTAATACTTCCGCCATTTTTATTTGCGTTAATTTTAATTCTTTTCTTAAAGTTTTAATTCGATTTTTTATTATATAATTATTCAAATCTTTTAAATTATTATCATAACTTTTAATAGTATTTAAATTTAAAATATAATCAATAGATACATTAAAATAATTAGCTATTTGATTTAATCTATTAATAGGAATAATATCATATTGCTGTTCAAATTGATTATAACTACTACGTTTTATTCCTAAAATATCTGCCATTTCTTTTTGAGTTATATTATATTCATTCCTTAATTCTTTTAATTTTAATCCATAATTCATTATTATTCACCAAAATTATTTTCTCATGTATTTGTCTATTAAAAAAGAAAATGACTGTTTTAACTATATTTTTATTGACAATTAAACTTTTCAAGTTTATAATTAATATATAAACTGGGAAGGAAGATAATAAGTGAAAGAAAAAGATAAAGGAATAAAGTTTGAAACATTAAAGAAACCAAAAATAATAAGAAATTTAGTAATATTATTTATGATAACTTTTATAGGAAGTGCAATATATTTTAAAACCAGTAGTGCTAAATATCAAACAACGCAAGTAATACCTATAATAAATACCAAAGTAATAAACAAGCCCTGGTGGACATTAAATATTCATAAATCATTAACATTTGGAGGATTAGAACAAGAAGAAGCCACTATAAAAAGAGAAGAAATAGAAAATTATCCAATAGAAGGATATGAAATAGAAAGATATACTTGTACAAGAAAAGATGGAACAGAAGCTAACAATGAAGAAGTAAAAATAAGTATTGATGAAAATAGGAAATTTAAAATAGAAGATACAAACCAAAAAAGAGGAACAACATGTGAAGTATACTTAGTTCAAGAAGGAAGTGAAGAACACCCATATACAATAAAGTATATCGAAGATTTAGTAGAATTAAGTAAAAAAGCAAATGAAGGAAACAGTTATGAAGGAAAATATTTTAAACTAACAAGAAATTTAGATTTTAATAAAATAGAAGATTATAAAACAAGAGATGAAACTTTAAAAATAAGTTTAACAAGTGGAAATGGATTTACTCCAATAGGTTTAGAGATTGATAGTGTAGAGGCCAAAATATATTTTGGTGGAACATTTAACGGAAATAATTGCAAAATAAATAATTTATATATTAATAATTCTATAGCATCAAATGTTGTAGGATTATTTGGAAAAATAAAAAATGCGACTGTTAAGAATTTAACAATAAGTGGAAAAATATCAACAAACGTATATGCAAATATAGCCGGATTAACAGGAAGTGCCTATAACTCAAATATAGAAAATGTAATAAATGAAGTGAATGTAACATCCGAAGTTAACGATTGGGATACAGCTGGAATAGTGGCAAATGTCTATGGCCAAACAAACATAACCAATTGTGTAAATAAAGGTACAATTAAAAACGGAAAATATGTAGGCAGTTTAGTTGGAATAGTTCACATCAATGGAAAATTAAAAATAGAATCATCTCATAATGAAGGAGAAATTATTAATGAAAAAGGTACAGAAGTAGGCGGTTTAGTTGGTTGTGTTGATCCAACAGGGGAACTAATAATAAATAATTCTTATAATGTAGGTAAAATTATAAGCAATCATTCTTTCGCTAATAATACTTCTGTTGGTGGATTAATTGGGGTAACTTTTAGTCAAACAATAATAGAAAATAGTTATAATACAGGAGAAATAAAAAATGAAAAATTAGAATATGAAACTTATCGTGACAAAAATGTAGGAGGTTTAATAGGAGCTGTTCAAAGTTTAGAAAAATATACTATAATAAGAAATTCTTATAATACAGGTAAATTATTAAATGGTAATTATACAGGCGGAATAGTAGGATATAATATTAATTCAAATTTAATAATAGATAAATGCTATAATGCAGGTGAAATTAATTCTTCTGTAAAATTTAATATAGATCAGTATTATAATGTTTTAATGGGTGGAATAATTGGTCATAATATTTTAAATACAAATGTAAAATCATATATAATAAACTCATATAATACTGGAACAATAAGAAATGGTAATGAATTAATAAGTGACAATTATGTAGGAGGCATACAAGGTAATTTTGAATATAGTGATGGGTATATAATAAATTCCTATAATACAGGTAAAATAGAAAGAACAGGAGATACTGGGAATTTTGTTAGGTATGGAGGAATATTTGGAGTTAGTCAACAACCTA
>CANQOE010000092.1 GCA_947625315.1 uncultured Bacilli bacterium
TAATTTATTTTCTAATTGTCAAACTAATGCTACATATATCAAACCAATAAATAAAATTAAAGTTTCTTACATGGAAATAACTAAAAATGGCACTTTAAGACAACCCTTTATTAAATAAAACAATAACCTATAAAAAAAGTTGACATTTTCTAAAAAAAGAGGTATATTATAATTGCTTAAGTAATTAAGCTATGTCAAAAAGGCATATAATAATTATAGCTATTAAAAATAGCAAATTAAAAAAGCTAGTGATTCCCACTATAAGAGGAACTTAAAAAAGCGGTGATTCCCACCATAAAGAGGAACTTAAAAAAGCGGTGATTCCCACCATAAAGAGGAACTTAAAAACGGACTAGAGAGCATACTCTAGTTTTATTTATATAAATAGATAATAAAAGTTAGAGGTGATGTTATGAAAAAAAATTTAAAGATAGTCAGATTGGATACAAAGTATTGTAATTATTTAAGAAAATTTGAAACTAGAGTTCCATACAATTATGGTAAAAAAGAATTAAGACCTTTTATCGGTGTATTATTTAAAGTAAATAATTTATTATATTTTGCCCCACTTTCTTCACCTAAACTAAAGCATTTAAAAATGAAATCTAAAATTGATTTTTTAAAATTAGATAATGGTAAATTAGGGGCCATTAATTTTAATAATATGCTTCCCGTAACAGAAAATAATATTATAAAAGTAGATTTGGATAAAAAATGTTTAACTAAATCCGAAGAAAATTATTTAAAGCTTTTAAAAGAACAATTGCGTTGGTTAAATCGTCATAGTAAACAATTATATGATATGTCTAAAAATTTATATAATAAATATTTAGAAGGAAAGTTAACATTTAATATATCTAACAGATGTTGTAATTTTCCTTTATTAGAAGAAAAATGTCAAGAATTTAATAATATAACATCAAAAGTATAATTTAAGTATGATAGATTGTATTACAATTAAAAAGCCTAATTTCTAGGCTCTATTTACTTCCATTATAACTGGTAAAATAATTGGTCTTCTTCCCGTTAATTCATTAATAAAAGGGAATAATTCTAAAATAATTTGATTTTTTAAATCAGTATAATTATAGGCTGAAGAACTTAAAGTTTTATTAACTATTTCGGTAATTTTGCGTTCAATTTTATTAATTAAATCGGGGTTTTCATTAACCATAATAAATCCTCTAGTAGTAACATTTGGTTTAATTAACAGTTTGCGAGTTAAAGTATTGATATTTAAAATAGTTACTAATATACCATCACTACTCATGAGTTTACGATCTTTTATTACTTGACTTCCGATATCTCCAATTCTTGAACCATCGACATAAACATCGCCACTTTTTACTGTTTCGCCCCGACTTACAACTCCATTATTTAAATTGATGACATCGCCATTTTTACAAATAAAGATATTTTCTTTAGGAATACCACATGCTTGAGCTAACTCTCCATGTTCTTTTAACATCCGAAATTCTCCATGCATGGGCATAAAATATTTTGGATTAATAATTCTGAGCATCCATTTTAATTCTTCGGCCTTAGCATGTCCGGAAGTATGGACATCACTAAATGTTTTATTTGTATATACTTTAACGCCTTTTAAATAAAGTTTATTAATAACGCGATTAATACTTGCCGCATTTCCCGGAATAGGAGATGATGAGAAAACTATTAAATCATCAGGCATTAAAGTAATTTGTTTATGCGTTCCACTGGCAATTCTCGATAAAGCCGCGAGAGGTTCACCTTGCGTACCAGTACATAAAATGCATATTTCTTTTTTCTTTAAACTTTTAGCTTGATTATTATCAATAAATATTGATTTATCTTCGATTAAACCATTGTTGGTAGCTAGTTCGATACTTGTTTCCATTGATCGACCAAAGATAATTATTTTACGATTATTTTTGCGACATGTTTCCACAATATGTTTAATTCGGTAAATATTTGAAGCAAAAGTTGCAATAATAACGCGACCATAATGGCGAGAAACAATATCATTTAATGCTTCATCGACACTGGATTCACTTTTGGAAAATCCTTCACTCAAAGCATTAGTTGAATCACTTAAAAGGAGAGTAACACCCTTAGCGCCAATTTGGGCCATTTTATGAATGTCGGCTACAGGACCAATCGGAGTTAAATCAAACTTAAAATCTCCTGTTTCAAATATTGTTCCATTAGGTGTATGCACACATATTGCATAAGACCCTGGTATAGAGTGGGTAGTTCTTACAAACTCAATCGTAAAATATTTAGTTTTAATAATACTATTTTCATTGATTAACTCGATATTATCATAATTTATATTGCGATCAATTAGTTTCTTAACAATTAAATCCGAAGCAATTTTGGAAGCATAAATCTTGGGAATATGCACACTATTTAAAAGAAAAGAAATACCTCCAATATGGTCTTCATGGCCATGGGTAATAACCAAACCTTTAATTTTTTCTTCATTTTGTTTTAAATATGTAATATCTTGAATAACATAATCAATTCCTAGTAAATCATCTTCGGGAAACATTACACCCGCATCAATAATGATTATTTCATTGTGGTGAGTTACCACATACATATTTTTTCCAACTTCTCCTAAACCACCTAAAGCGACAATTGAAGTCAGTATATTTGTACTTTTCATACTTAATCTTTCCTTCCATAAATAAAAAAGTTTCAAATCTATTGATAATTATACTCTAAAATTGGCTTTTTGTCTATAAAAACTTCATAATTTCTTAATTATTTGACAAATATTTTTAAAAAATAAAATAATTAATTCAAAAAATAATTGACTATTTAAAAAATTTATACTAAAATAAACTTATATTGATATTTTTCTAAAGAAAGAAATAAGTATAATTTAAAATATCTTATTTTAGAGAGAGTAATCTAGGCTGAAAATTACTTATAAGACTTAAATTAGAAGAACAACTTTCATTAATTTAGAAAACGCCAATTGGTGATAAAGAATTAGAGTACTTAGTAAAGTAAGGTGGCACCGCGAATTTTATTTTCGCCCTTACAATGCTAAGTTTTTTTATTAGAAAGGAAAGATTTAAAATGATAACTAAACCAAAAGGTACATATGATATTTATAATGAAGATGCTAAATATTATCAATATATTAATAATGTTTTTGAAAGTGTAGCATCTTTATATAACTATGAATATATTAGAACCCCTATATTTGAGGATACATCCTTATTTCACCGCACGGTTGGAGAAACAAGTGATATTGTCAGCAAAGAAACTTATGATTTTAAAGACCGAGGAGACAGGAGTATTACTTTAAGACCTGAAGGTACAGCCGGAGTAGTACGTTCCTACATCGAAAATAAAATGTATGGGGAAATAAATCAACCTAAGAAACTATATTACTCAGGAACCATGTATCGTTATGAACGTCCTCAAGCCGGAAGATATCGTGAATTATCGCAATTTGGAGTAGAAGTTTTAGGCAGTGATTCACCCCTAATTGATGCCGAAGTTATCTCTTTAGCTTACCGCACTTTAGAAACAATTTTAGGCGATAATGTAACCGTTATGATTAATACTTTAGGCGATAGTGAAAGTAGGAATAACTACCGCGAAGCTTTAGTTAAATATTTAGAACCGCATCTAAATGAATTATGTAGCGATTGTCAAAATAGATTTAAAACTAATCCTTTAAGAATACTTGATTGTAAAGTAGATAAAGAAAATCCTATTTTAAAAAATGCTCCTAAAATAACAGATTATTTAAATGAAGCTAGTCAAAAAAGATTTGACCAAGTCTTAGATTATTTACGTCTTTTAGATGTCGATTATGAAGTTAATCCCAGTATTGTTCGGGGTTTAGATTATTATAATCATGTGGTTTTTGAGTTTTCGCTAAATGAAGGCGTAAATGCTACATCTATTGTCGGGGCCGGTGGTCGTTATAACAATTTAGTAGAATCTTTAGGAGGTCCAAGTACCCCCGCGGTTGGTTTTGCCTGTGGAATTGATCGTTTAATGTTAATTTTAAAAGAGAAAAAAGAAATAGATATTAATCCGAATATTGATGTTTATATTATGGCCGTTAATGAAGAAGAAAGAACAAAAGCTATATTACTTGCTCAAGATATGCGTTGGAGTGATATTAAATGTGATTATGATACTTTAGATAAAGGTTTAAAAGCTCAATTTAAACAAGCAGACCGTCTAAATGCTCGGCATTTAATTATTTTAAATAGTGAAGACTTAGCCAAAGGTTTAATTACAGTTAAAGATAATTTAACTCATGAAGAACAAAAAATAGATGAAGCGGAAATATTAGATTATATTATTTCTAATTTATAAAGGAGAATTATTATGAAAAGAACATTAATTAATGATTTAAAAGAAAATGAAGAAAGTTTAATAAGTGGTTTTATTGAAAAAATCCGCGATACTAAATATATGGTATTTATTATTTTAAAAGATATAAGTGGTACTATTCAAGTATCTATAGATAAAAATACTCAAAGTGAACTTGTTAAAAGTATCGAAGGAATAATTGCCCCCAGTGTTTTAGAAATTACTGGCCAAATGGTTAAAAGTGAATATGTTAAACAAGGTGGTAAAGAGTTTATTCCAAAAGAAATAAACGTTTTAAGTGAAGCCGATGCTTTACCAATAGATGAAACTGCCAATATAGATACGCGCTTAGATTATCGTTGGCTAGATTTAAGAAGTGAAAAAAATACTTTAATATTTCAAGCTCAATCAGCGATGGTTGAAGGTATGCGTCAATTTTTAATTCAAAACAAATTTATTGAAATTCATACTCCTAAATTAATTGCCACAGCTTCCGAATCAGGTAGTGATGTCTTTGAAGTTAAATACTTTAAAGATAAAGCTTATTTAGCTCAAAGTCCGCAATTTTATAAACAAATGGCTATGGCCGCTGGTTTTGAACGCATCTTTGAAATAGCTCCAGCATTTCGTGCAGAAAATTCTAATACTAATCGCCATACTACGGAGTTTACTTCTTTTGATTTAGAATTCTCTTATATTAAAGATTATACTGAAGTTATGGATTTAGAAGAAGAATTAATTATTGCAGGTCTTACAAACGTTAAAGAAAAATATGGGGAAAAGATTAAAGAACTTTATAATGTTGATGTCATAATACCTACAAGACCATTCCCGCGTATTACACTTTAAGATTTATATCAAGAATTAAATAAGAGATATAATTA
>CANQOE010000093.1 GCA_947625315.1 uncultured Bacilli bacterium
GAGGTTTTTTAGTTAAAGCTAAGTGTGGGAAAATGTTTATCCAAACTTTGCCGCCTCTTTTCATATAACGAGTCATCGCAATACGGGCTGCTTCGATTTGACGAGCAGATATCCAAGCTCCTTCTTTAGCTTGAAGACCATAAATACCAAAATGAAGAGTTGTGTTACCACGAGCATGGCCATCATAAGAGATACGATGGGGTTTTCTATATTTAGTCTTTTTTGGCATCAACATTTTGCTCATCTCCTCTCACACGTTTTTTAGCTGGTAGAATTTCATTTTTGTAAATCCAAACTTTAACACCAATTTTACCATAAGTTGTGTTAGCTTCGGCGATGGCATAATCTACATCAGCACGGATAGTATGTAAAGGAACTGTTCCTTCAGTATAACCTTCAGTACGAGCCATTTCAGCACCGCCTAAACGACCTGATACACTAGTTTTAATTCCTTTAGCTCCAGCTTTCATAGTGTTACGAATAGCTCTTTTTTGAGCACTTCTAAATGGGGCTCTAGCTTCAATTTGAGAAGCAATATTTTGAGCTACTAGTTTAGCATTTAAATCTGGATTTTTAACTTCAATAATATTTATATAGACATCTTCACCAACTAGTTTTTTAATTTCTTTACGTAAAACTTCGATATCTTCGCCACCTTTACCGATGATTACACCAGGTTTAGCAGTATATAACGAAATATCGACACGGGAATTTTTACGTTCAATAATAATTGAGGCAACTGCCGCATCTTTTAAACGCTTTTCTAAATATTCCCGAATTTTAATATCTTTATTTAGATTTTTAGCATAATCTTTTTTACTATACCAACGTGATTCCCATTCTTTATTAATTCCAAGTCTGAAACCAATTGGATTTATTTTTTGTCCCATTATGCTTCCTCCTTAACTAATTTATCACTAACTTTAATAGTTATATGAGAAGTTCTTTTATCTCTTCTATCGACATTACCACGAGAGGCAAATTTAATTCTTTTATAAATAGTACCAGGATTAATGAAACACTCACTAATACTTAAATCTTCTTCTTTAGCTCCAAAGTTGTTAACAGCATTAGCAACAGCACTATTTAATACTTTGAGAATTAAGCGAGATGCTTTAGAATTAGTATTTTCTAAGATACTGCGAGCAGTTTTAACATCTTTAGAACGAATTAAATCTAAAGTCATACGAGCTTTTCTAGGGGCGATCATTGCGCCTTTATGTATTGCATAAGCTTCCATTTATTTACCTCCTACTTTTGACCTGCATGGCCACCAAACTTACGAGTCATAGAAAACTCTCCAAGTTTATGTCCGACCATATCTTCAGTAATATATACTGGGATAAATTCCTTACCATTGTGGACAGCGATAGTATGTCCTACAAAGTCGGGATAAATAGTTGAACGACGAGACCAAGTTTTAATTACTTCTTTTTTATTATTTTTATTTAATTCTTGAACCTTTTTTAATAATCTATCAAATACATAAGGTCCTTTTTTTAAACTTCGTGCCATAATTCCTCCTATTTTTTCTTTCTACTAACAATTAACTTGCTAGATGCTTTCTTATTCTTTCTAGTCTTATAGCCTAGAGCTGGTTTACCCCATGGAGTCATCGGTGATTTTCTTCCAACTGGAGTACGACCTTCACCACCACCATGTGGATGGTCATTAGGGTTCATAACACTACCACGGTTGGTAGGACGAATACCCATATGTCTTTTACGACCAGCTTTACCTAAATTAACTAGTTCATAGTCTTCATTGCCAACGACACCGATCGTGGCCATACATACACCAAGAACTTTACGAGTTTCCCCAGATTGTAATCTTAAAATTACATATTTGCCATCACGGCCTAATATTTGAGCACTGGCACCAGCACTACGTGCAATTTCGGCACCTTTGCCAGGTTTAAGCTCAATGCAATGAATGAAAGTACCTACAGGGATATTTTCAAGAGGTAAAGCATTACCTACTTTAATATCAGCATTAGGTCCAGTTTCAATAATCATTCCTACTTCTAAACCTTTAGGAGCAATGATATATCTTTTTTCACCATCACGATAATTGATTAGAGCAATGTTAGCACTACGATTTGGATCATATTCAATTGTTGCTACGCGACCAGTAACACCAACTTTATTACGTTTATAATCAATTAAACGATATTTTCTTTTAGCTCCACCGCCAATGTGACGAACTGTAAGTTTGCCTTGATTGTTACGACCACCAGTTTTAACTTTAGTTTTTAATAAACTTTTGGTTGGAGTAGATGTCGTAATTTCTTCATTAACTAAAGTAGACATTCCTCTTTGACCATTAGTTATGGGTTTATATTTCTTAATTGCCATATATCAAGCACCTCCTTATAGTTCTATTTTAGAGTCAGGGCTTAGAGTTACAATAGCTTTTTTATATGTTTTAGTATAACCACTGTAACGGCCAACTCTTCTTTTTTTGGCTTTAGTATTTAGAGTATTTACACTTTTTACCGTAACATTGAAAGCTTCTTCAACAGCTTTTTTTATTTGCGGTTTAGTAGCTTTAGCATTTACTTTAAAAGTATAAACATTATTTTGTTCTTCTCTTGCACTTTTCTCAGTTATAACTGGAGAATAAATAATATCTGTATAATCTTTCATTATTTAAGGACCTCCTCGATATTTTTAACGGCTTCCTCATCAATTACTAAATAATCAGCATTAACTAAATCTAAGCAATTAATATCTTCACTCATAATATGATAAGCATAACCTAAATTACGAGTAGCCATATATAAATCTTCATTTTCGTCTTTAGTAACAAATAAGATTTTGCCATCTAATTCTAAAGCTTTAATTAATTTTTTAGCTTCACTAGTTTTTAGACTAGCTAATTTAATATTATCTAAAACAACTAATTCTTTATCTTGAGCTTTATGAGTTAAAGCACTTTTTAGAGCTAGAACGCGTTCTTTTTTGTTAATATCAAAAGTATAGTCTCTTGGAGTTACAGCATGAACTATACCACCACCACGCCATTGAGGAGCACGATTACTTCCTTGACGAGCTCGGCCAGTTCCTTTTTGACGCCAAGGCTTTTTGCCGCCTCCAGAAACCTCGCTTCGAGTTTTAGCTTTAGCAGTCCCTTGACGAGTTGCATCAAGTTGAAGCTTAAGCATTTTCTTTAAAACTAAATCATTGGCTTCAATATTCCAAACACTGTCTTTTAAAGTTAAATCTTTAACTTTTTCGCCAGCGATATTTTTAACACTTATTTTCATCTTTTAAGTTCCTTTCTAGAAAACAATTAGTTTTCTTCGGCTTGTTCTTCATTAGTATTCTCTTCAGTAGGTTCTTCAGCAGTTTCAGTTTCTTCGGCTTGTTCTTCTACTGGTTCATTTTCAGTCGTTTCTGTATTTTCTGTTGTTTCAGTTTCTGAGTTTTTAGATGTTTCTTCTACAGGAATTGGTTCTTCTGAAACATTTTCGACTGCATCAACAACATTTTCATAAGTAATGATTTCTTTAACATCTTTCTTGCGAGAATTTTTAACTGCACTTCTAATTAATACTAATGAATTTTTAGCTCCGGGAATATTTCCACTTACTAAGATATAGTTTTCGTTTGGGTTTACTTCAATAACTTCCAAATTTTGAATAGTTACTGTTTCAACACCCATATGACCAGATAACTTTTTGCCTTTTAAGACACGTTTAGGCAACATTGTACCCATAGAACCTGGTCTTCTGTGATATTGTGAACCGTGAGTTTCGGGTCCACGAGATTGATTGTTTCTTTTAATTACACCAGTAAAACCTTTACCTTTACTAGTTCCAGTAACATCTACTATTTCTCCAACTTCAAAAACGCTTGCATTTAGAGTATCACCAATATTGTAGGTTCCTTCATAATTTCTAATTTCTTTTAAGAAGCGCTTAGGAGTAGTATTTGCTTTTTTAGCACGAGCTGTTTCAGATTTATTTGCTCGGCTAGCTTTCTTTTCGATTACGCCTAATTGAATTGCATTGTAACCATCAGTTTCTAAAGTCTTAACTTGCATTACAGTGTTTGGTTCAACTTCGACAACTGTAACAGGAATAAGTTTGCCGTCTTTAGAGAAAACTTGAGTCATGCCAATTTTGCGTCCTAAGATTCCTTTCATTTTTTCATCCTCTTTCTAAAATTATAATTTTATATCAATGTCTACGCCACTTGGTAAATCTAAGTGCGTTAAAGCATCAATAGTTTCTTTACTTGGGTTTTTAATATCAATAAGTCTTTTGTGAGTACGCATTTCAAATTGCTCACGTGAGTCTTTATATTTGTGGACCGCTCTTAAAACAGTATATTTTTGAATTTCTGTTGGAAGAGGTACTGGACCAGATACTTCGCCACCCGTTCTTTTAACAGTATCAATTATTTTTAGAGCCGCATTGTCTAATAAACGATGATCAAAAGCTCTAAGATTAATTCTTACTTTGGTACTTGACATGTAAATGTCCTCCTTTCGCATATATCTAGTATATACTTGCATTACGTAACAAATTCCCTGATGTTAGAATTAATTGAAACAACTAATCCTAGCGTATCAGCAACCTTGCACATATTCGCCAGTCATACAATAGAAATTATAGCAATATATTTTATGTAAGTCAAGCCTAAATTTGCAGAAATTTTAAGATTTTACCATTTTAAAATTAATTTAGGTAAATTTTAAAAAAGTTGCGTATTTATATAAAGTATTATGTTAAATTTATTTTTTGTTTTATTTAGTTGGGAAAAAGTTGTCTTTTAAATATTATAATACAAATAAATTATAAAACTTTAATATTTTTAATTGCCATATGCAAAACATTATGTTAAAATATAGGCTAATATTTTATTTGAGGAGATGAGAAAATGGATAGACAAAATGCAGATTTTATAGAATTATTGAATAGCCGTTTAGATTATTTAAATAATTTATTAAATAATGATTGTAGTATAAATAAATTAACTATTTTAAAAGATATAATAGGGATAAAAGAAGTTATGGTGCTAGAATAGATATTAGGACACAAAATTTTGGACATTTAATAAAAAATATTGTAAAATAGAAATTAAATGAA
>CANQOE010000094.1 GCA_947625315.1 uncultured Bacilli bacterium
TTTTTTCAATTCAATTTGTGCCTTTCAGAGGACTGAAAGGACAATAGAAAGGAATGTTAGTTAATTATGGAAAATAACCAATATACTGATTTAATTAAAAGAAAACAACAAATAACTAAACAACTCGCAGTTTTAAAAAAAGATAAAAAAGTTCAAGAATATCTTGATTTATGTAATTTATATTCTACATTAACCAAAGAAGAAAAAACTTTATCTAAAAAACTAAAATCTCAAGAATATTCTACCTGTAACCACATTTGTTGTTGTTCTCTTGTAGAACGTGATTACCAAGAAGGACGTACCCATCGTTATTATGGCTGTATAAAATGTGGTTTAAATGAAAGAATTCTTGCCAAAACTGCCAATTTTACCTTTAGCCAAATCATCAAAGAACATATTTTAAATCCCGATGAAGAAATTATGTACAACTATTTAACTTCTAAATCACTTTCTAAAAAAAATATTATACCAGGCAATTTTGAATTAAATAGAGCAATATACTTAAAAATAAATGCTAAATATCCTGAAATTGATGATGAAACAGCTCTAAGATATTTAAAATACGCTTTGTATAAAATCCAAAATATTTCCGTAAATGCCAAAAGAAAAACTAGCCGCGCTCTAAGATTATCTTTAAATCCAGAATTTAATAAATGGGATTAAAAAAATGAGTGATAAAATGAATAGAGAAACTTTTATTAAAGAACTTTCTACTTTAAATATTACGCCGACTAAAGAACAATTACAATCTTTAGAAACTTACAAAAACTTACTACAAGAATACAATCAAAAATTTAACTTAACTGCCATAATTCAAGATGAAGATATTTATTTAAAACATTTTTATGATTGCTTAACTTTAAAAAAAGCTTTAGACTTAACTCAAGATTTAAAAGTTTTAGATATTGGAACCGGGGCAGGTTTTCCGGGCTTAGTCTTAAAAATCTTTTTTCCTAATCTTAAAATAACTTTGGTAGAAGCTAATGCTAAAAAAGTTTTGTTTTTAAATACAGTAATTAAAACTTTAGAGTTAAAAGATATAGAATGTTTAAATATGCGCGCTGAAAATCTTCCTCCAGAATATTTAGAATACTTTGATATTGTAACTTCTCGAGCTGTTGCTAAAACTAATATTTTAATGGAACTAGCTATTCCTTATTTAAAAATAAATGGTTTATTTGTTCCCTTAAAAGCCAACATTGACCAAGAATTAGAGGAATCTCAAAACGCTTTAAAAGTTTTAAATTGTTGCTTATTAAAAAAGTGCGAATTTAACTTACCCTTAATAAATGCTAAAAGAACAATTCTTTTAATTCAAAAAAATGCTAAAACTTCTTCCCAATATCCTAGAACTTACGATAAAATAATTAAAAAACCTCTCTAATAGTCATAAAAAAATTAAATCTTCTTATAATTAATAAGAGGATTTTTATATGAAAAAAATAATAATTTTAATACTAACTATTTTATTAATGGCTTTTTTTATAAACCAAAATTATTCTTCTAATTTAAAAGATTCTAATTTAGTTTTTAAAAGTATAAATCCTAATAGCAATTTTAATTATTATGAATTAACAGCTAAGGAAGATTCATTTATTACTTATACTTATACTGATAATTTATTATATTACATATTAAAAAATAATCAAGACTACGAATTATATACTCTTAATTTAAACAGTAATCAAAAAGAATATATTGCTAAAATAGCTAATATGGATTATTGTGAATTAACTACCCATAATGTTAGTTGTCATCAAGCTCAAAATAGTTATCTCTATGACTTAAATTTAAACTTATTATATACAAGTTCTAATAATGAAACTATCATTCCCTATAAAGATACTTATTTAAAACTAAAAGATAATCATCTTACTATCTCTCAAAATAATAAAGAAACTAACTTTCAAGATTTATCTTCTTTAGCTAACAATACTTTAATATCTATTAAATACACTAATAAAGATACTTATCTCCTATATGAAGATATATCTAAAAACTATAAACTATATAGTATTAATAATAAAAAATATCAAACTATAAATGCTTTAGATTATTATGAAATATCTCAAGGTTATATTTTTAAAACCGATGAATCTAAATATTTAATTTATGATTTTAATAATTCATCTAACGAAGTAACTATAACTGAAGAATTTTCCTTTCTAGATTATACTAATCCCTATTTGTTTTATTTAACTGATAATCTAATTATTAATGATATAAAGACTAATACTTTTTTCGAATTAGCTCTTCCTTCTAATTCTCTTTTAGATTTAAAAGTTTTATCTAACTATCTATTTTTAACTACATCAAAAGGCTTATACATTCTTGATTTAACTTCTTTAGATACCACTACTTTTTTAGACATAAATAGTTTTAGAGAAACACAGATATCTAATCTTGTTGATGATATTCAAACCAAATATGCTATTAATATTTCCATAAAAGAAGAAGCTTTAAAAGATTATCCTGATTTTACAGCTTTAATAAATAATGATAATGATACTATATATCAAGCTTTAAAAAAGATTGCTAATGTTTTAGAATTATTTAATTTGGAATTTTTTCAAAGCTTTTATGATTCTAAATATGAAGGTTTAAACATTAATTTAACAGGAATGCTAACACCTCAAGATTCTCAAAATCAAGCTTCTAATCCTCTAGCGTATTCTTTAGTTTTAAATAAAAAATATACTATAGTTTTAGATAGCACCTATCAAGATTCACAATCAATTATCTGTCATGAATTAATGCATAACTTAGAATTTAATTTAAATAATAAAACTTCTAACTTTTTAAATAAGTGGAATGATTATAATCCTCCGGGTTTTAGTTATGCTAATTCTTATAGAGAAACTAATAACTATAGCTATACTATAATTGAGGAAAATCCGGCAAGTGTTTATTTTATTGATTCTTACGCTAAAACCTATCCCGAAGAAGACCATGCCCGTATCTTTGAATTATTATGTACTAGCAATACTAATACTTTTACAACTTATCCTAATATTCAAGCTAAAGCTAACTATTTACAAGAAGAAATTTTAAAATATTATCCTTCTTTAGAATCTTCTACTTTATTTAATAATGTAAAAAATTTGTTGCAATAACTCCAAATTAATGATACAATTAATAATAGATAATATTGGGGTTGATATAAATGAATACTGAAAATAAAGTTGTTCAAGTACCTATTGATATAATTGTTCCAAATCGTTTTCAACCACGTTTAACTTTTGATGACCGTGGCCTTGTTGAATTAGCTAATTCTATAAAAGAACATGGGATAATTCAACCTTTAATTTTGCGTAAAGTAGAAGACAAATATGAAATAGTCGCTGGAGAACGCCGTTTTAAAGCTGCCCGCATGGCTAATTTAACTACTGTACCTGCGATCATTACTAATATGGATGATAATAAAAGTGCTGAAGTAGCTATTGTTGAAAATGTTCAAAGACGTAATTTAAGTGCCATAGAAGAAGCGCGTAGTTATAAAAACCTTTTAGATAAAGGTGTATCACAAAGTGAATTAGCTAAAAAAATGGGTGTTAGCCAAAGTGCTATAGCTAATAAACTTCGTTTACTTAATTTAGATGAAGAAGTTCAAGAAGCTATTTTAAATAACCAAATTAGTGAACGTCATGCTCGTAGTTTACTAGTTTTAGAAAATCCTGAAGACCAGAAAGTATGGCTACATCGAATTATCGCGGAACGTTTAACTGTTCGAGAATTAGATGATTTATTAAAGAAAGTTGTCAAAGATTATAAAGAAGATGAAAATGATGTTCCTTTAGTTAAAGAATTTGATTTAGAAGCTATGAAAAAACAAGCTGAAGCTTTACCCGATATAAGTCAAGCTACAACTAATCGTTTAAATCAAATGGATATGGAAAAAAGATACAATCCTGATGTTGTTCCTGTAGAATTATCAGTCAATAATTCCAAAGATAATTTCTTTAATTTCTTAGAAAATGAAACAGTTAATATGAATATGGATGATAATATGATTAAGGAACCTCAAGTAAATGTCAATGTTTTAGAAACCCCTCAAATGCCTGAAGCACCAAAAGAAGTTGTAGAAATGCCTAAATATGTTGAACCAACATTAGATATGCCTAAATCTATTTCCGATTTTAGTCGCCCTGAGGATTATATTGAACCAAAAGTTGAACAATTCCCAACTATTGATACAAATATAAGTAATAAAGCATTTGACCCAACAAGTTTAATCGATAGATTAGACCCTAACTATCAACAAAAAGTTGAAGCCAGTGAAGGAAGAGATTTAAAAACTGCAATTAATACTATTCGTGATACAAAAGATAAATTAGCAGCTTTAGGTTTTAATATTAGTTTAGAAGAAACTAGTCTCTTAGATACTTATCAATTTGTAATTAAAATAAAAAAAGATTAAATTTCTTTTTTTTTTAATCTATTTTTCCTAAAAGATAATCAGCACTAATATTATAAGTTTTGCATATTGTATATAAAAAAGAAGTAGAAATTAGAAATCTTCCTCGTTCATAATCAGCAATAACAGAATGAGTTGTATTAAGTAAAGAAGCTAATTTAACCTGGGTAATTTTCTTTTCTTTTCTAAAAGCTTTTAATCTTTCTCCAGCTTTAATTTTATCAATCTTTTTATAAAATTTTTTATAATTTTTATTTTCATTTAAATCAAAAATATAATCAAAAGATACTCCAAAATAATTACATAAAGTATTAAGATGTTTACAAGGAATAACTGCATCTTCTCTTTCGTATTGTCCATATACATCTTTATTAACATTTATTAATAAACCTAAATCTTTTTGTAATAATCCATTACTTTCTCTTAAGTTTTTCAATTTAAATCCATAATTCATATTATCCACCAAATATATTTTCTCATAACATATAAATATTTTAAATTAAACGATAAAATACCGACATTTTTATTGACTTTTAATCTTCCTATAGTTATAATTAATATATAAACTGGGAAGGAAGATAATAAGTGAAAGATAAAGGAATAAAATTTGAAACATTAAGAAAAC
>CANQOE010000095.1 GCA_947625315.1 uncultured Bacilli bacterium
AAAAAAATTAAGAGAAGGTCTTGTTATTGGCAGTGGTTGTATTAATGGTGAAATTTTTGAAGAAGCTAAAACTAAAGATGATGAAGAATTAGCTAATTTAATGCAATTTTATGATTATATTGAAGTTCAACCCGTAAGTGCGATGAGTCATTTACTCCAAATGGAATCTAGTGGTTTTAAAAATGTAATAGATTTACAAGAACATTTAAAAAAGATTATTCGGGTAGCTAAAGATGCTGGTAAAATAGTCGTGGCTACCAGTGATGCTCATTATTTAAAACCCGAAGATAAAATTTATCGCGATATTATTATTGCCCAAAAAACTAATGGTAAACTGCATCCTCTAAATCGTAAAGGTGTTAAACAAGGTGATATGTATATTCGCACAACTGAAGAAATGCTTAACGAATTTGCCTTTTTAGGGGAAGATTTAGCTTATGAAATTGTTGTTACTAATACTAATAAAATCGCGGATATGATTGAAGAAGTAGAAGTAATCATTCAAACTGGAGGAGTTCCATTCTCTCCGAGAATTGAAAACTCTGTTGAAACAGTTACTAATTTAGTTTATACCAAAGCTACTTCTTGGTATGGGGATCCTCTGCCTCACAATATTGAAGAGCGCATAGCTAAAGAATTGTATGGTGATTCATTATTTGATAGTCTAAAGGTGCGCTTACAAAGAGAAGAAAACTTAGAAGGGGAAGAACTTATCAATAAAGCTTTCTTATTAACCCATAATGCTATTTTAAAAGGTAAAGAAGAAGTAACTAAAATAGTTAAAGAAGAATTAATTTTAAAACTTCAAAAAGAATTAGAGCAAAATATTGCCGAAGTTACCGAAAAATTAAAAACGGAAGAAACTCCTGAATTACAAGAAGAATTAGAAACTTTAAAAAATACCGATGTTATGGTTGATATTGATAAAAAAGTTAAGAAAGCTTTAGGAGGTATTATTGGGGGTGGCTTTGATGTTATCTACTTAATTGCTCAAAAACTGGTTAAAAAAAGTAATGATGATGGCTTTTTAGTAGGCTCTCGAGGATCCGTAGGTTCTAGTTTTGTAGCTACAATGATGGGTATTACCGAGGTTAATTCTCTTCCACCGCATTATCGCTGTCCTAATTGTTTAACTAGTATCTTTGAAGATGAAAACCATAATCCTTTAGGCGCTACTTATAAAAGTGGTTTTGATTTACCGGATTTAAATTGTCCTCAATGTGGTGAGAAAATGATTAAAGATGGTCAAGATATGCCATTTGCCACCTTCTTAGGTTTTAATGCTGATAAAGTACCGGATATCGATTTAAACTTCTCCGATTTAAACCAAGCTGCTGCCCACGAATATACCAAAGTTTTATTTGGCGTTGATAATGTGTATCGGGCTGGGACTATTGGTACGGTTGCTGATAAAACAGCTTTTGGTTTTGTTCGCGGTTATGCTGAAAAAGAAGGAATAATTTTAAATAATGTTGAAATAGAACGGCTTGCTAAAGGTTGTACTGGTGTTAAAAGAACAACTGGTCAACATCCCGGAGGAATTGTTGTTATTCCCGGTTATATGGATGTCTTTGATTTTACCCCATTCCAATATCCAGCGGAAGATATAGATGCTGCTTGGCGAACTACCCATTTTGATTATCATGCCATTGATGAAGATGTTTTAAAACTCGATATTTTAGGTCATACTGACCCAACGCAACTACGTATGATTCAAGATTTATTAAAATATGATGTTACTAAAGTACCATTAGATGATAAAGAAACAATGGCTATCTTCTTATCGCCTGAACCTCTAGGAGTTACTAAAGAACAAATAATGAATGAAACTGGAACTTTAGGTGTTCCTGAATTTGGTACGCCCTTTACTATTGGGATGCTTGTCGATACTAAACCTAAAACTTTTGCCGAATTAATTAAAATATCTGGTTTATCCCATGGTACTGATGTTTGGCTTGGCAATGCTCAAGAATTAATTCGTAATAATGTTGTTCCCTTTAGTGATGTAATTGGTTGTCGGGACGATATTATGGTTTACTTAATGTATAAAGGTATGGAACCAATTAAAGCTTTTAAAATAATGGAATTTGTTCGTAAAGGTAAAGCTTCAAAAGAACCGGAAGCTTGGGCTAAATTTAAAGAAGAAATGCAAGAAGCTAATATTGAAGATTGGTTTATTGAATCTTGTGGTAAAATTAAATACATGTTCCCTAAAGCTCACGCGGCCGCTTATGTAATGAGTGCATTTCGGATTGCCTATTTTAAAGTTCATTATCCGGGAATTTATTATGCTACTTATTTTTCTACGCGTTTTACTGATTTTGATTTAGAAACAATGGTTAAAGGTTATGATGCTATAAAAGCTAAAATAAATGATATAATTAATAAAGGTTATAATGCTACAAATAAAGAAACAGCCGTATTAGAAACTTTAAAATTAAGTTTAGAAGCAACTGCTCGCGGTTTTAAATTTGGTTTAATTGATATTGAAAAAAGTGATGGTAAAAACTTTATTTTAAGTGAAGATACTAAAACTTTAATTTGTCCATTTAGAACATTAGATGGTTTAGGAGATTCCGTAGCTAGTAAAATAATTGAAGAAAGAAATATTAAACCATTCTATTCTATTGAAGACTTCCAAAATAGAGGTCATGTCAATCAAACAACTGTTGATAAACTTCGTTCTTTAGGAGTGTTTGGTAATCTTCCCGAAACTTCTCAATTAAGTTTATTTGATTTTGTTTAAGAGGTATTATGAATGATTATAATAGTTTAATTACTTATTTAAAAAGTTTAAGTGATTCTAAATATTTAGCTTTTAATCAAAAACTTATTAAAACTAAATATTTAATGTTAGGTATTAAAATACCTATCTTAAGAAAAACAGCTTCTAAATATAATGATTTAAATATATTAGATTATCCTAATGAATATTATGAAGTAGTTATGCTTAAAGGTTTTATTATTGCTAAATTACCTTTAAATAATTTAATTAAGTATTTTCATAATTATATTTATTTATTAGATAATTGGGCTTTAGTAGATACTTTTGCTTCTTCTTTAAAAATAATTAAAGATAATAAAGAAACATTTATACCATTAATAGATAAATTATTAAATAGTAAAGAAGAATATATAGTTCGTTTAGGTTTTGTCTTATTATTAAATTATTATGTTGAAGATAAATATTTAGAATATATATATAATAAATTAATAACTATTAAAAGTGATTTATATTATATAAATATGGCTAAAGCTTGGTTGGTATGTGAATGTTTTATATATGATAAAAATAAAACTTTAAAATTATTAAAAAATAATAAATTAGATAAATTTACCCATAATAAAGCTCTAAGTAAAATAAAAGATAGCTATCAAATAGACACCAATACCAAAAGATTATTGAGTAATTTAAAACAATAATCTTTTTAATTTAGGAAATAAACTTGAATAAAACTAAAAAATGTGGTAAATTAATAATAGCAAAGGAGTAAGAAAATAGAATGAAAAATCAAGAAAGTCGTATAGGGGGGGGGGTTATTAAATAGAAAGAAAATTCTATTAATAGCTCTACTAATAATCTTTATTGGGGGAATAATAGGTTTAAGTTATGCATATTTGTCAGTAAATGTAAAGAATAAAAATGAATATACTTTTAAAACAGGATGTTTAAATATAACTATAGAAGATGTAGATAAACCAAATATAGAAATAACTAATGCCGTACCAGTAAGTGATATCGAAGGAATAGAAAACAAAGGGTATAAGTTTAGAATAACAAATAAATGCGAAACAAGTACAAACTATAAAATAAGCTTAGAAAATATCAACGAAACAAATAATGAAAATATAAGAGCAAGTTTAAAAAGTGAAGGGAACTTTGATTATATAATAAAGACAATTGAAGGAAAAGAAACAGAACTATATACAGGAACAATAGAAAAAGAAGGAACTAAAGAATTTGAATTAAAAGAATGGGTAGAATATAATGCAACAAATGAGCAAGTAGGAAATAAAAGTTATCAAAATAAAATAAAAGTAGAAGTAAACCCAGAGATAATACCAAAAGAAAGTGATACAAAAATAACAATAGGAGATAAAAAAGCGACAATAACAACAAAAGAAGAAAACTTAGAATATTGTATAGGAAGATTAAACAAATGTAATAACTATGAAACATTAAATAATAAAGAACTAGCATTAGAAGATGAAGGAAAGAAGATAATCTGTGTAAAAGGTGCCAACCAAGAGATATGCAACACTGGAGGAAACTATTATGGAGAAGGAACAAAAGATAATCCCTATCAAATTCAATATATAGAAGATTTAGTAACATTAAGTAATAAAACAAATAATGGAACGACATATGAAGCAGAATATTTCAAACTAACAAGAGATTTAGACTTTGAAAACATAAACGATTATAAAACAAGAGATGAAGAATTAAAAACAATTTTAACAAGTGGGAATGGCTTTACTCCAATAGGAAATGAAGGGAATCACTTTAAAGGAACATTTGAAGGAGGAAATAATAAACTATCCAATATATATATAAACAACACAATAGGATATAACGATGTAGGCTTATTTGGATATATAGAAAATGGAAGTGTAAAAGATTTAACAATAAGTGGTGAAGTTAAAACAACAGTTGTAGCAGATATAGGAGGATTAGCAGGAAGATTAAATAATAGTACAATATATAATATCAAAAATGAAGCAAATATAAGCTCAGGAGTTGATGATTGGTCAGTTGGAGGAATAGTAGGTTCAATATACAATAAAATTAATATAATAAATTGTATAAATAATGGAGATGTTACAAATGGCTATTATATAGGAGGCCTAATTGGAGCTGAAGGAGAAAATACCTCATTATATATTGAAAATTGTGAAAATAATGGAAATGTATCTGATGCCATAGGTATCAATGGTGGATTAACAGGAGG
>CANQOE010000096.1 GCA_947625315.1 uncultured Bacilli bacterium
TATTTTGTAATTTAACTCGATTTTTTAGAGAGCCAACATAGTGACCTAAATGTAATTTCCCTGTTGGTCTATCTCCAGTTAAGATAATTTTTTTAGACATGATAATCACCTATTAAGTATTATATCATATTTTTATATGATTGCAAAGATATTGTAAAATTTAATAAAAATTAATAATTTAAAAAATTATTTAATATAAATAATATAGCGAAAAATAAAAATTCTGTTATAATTTAATTAAGGTGATAAAATGGCAAAGATAAAATATATTTTAATAACTTTTATTGTTTTGGTTTTAGTTATTACGGGAAGTATGATAGCTATTAAAGCTTTTAAGACAAATAATACAACGAAAGAAAATAGTTATTCGACACACGCAATAAGGGCTATGAAAGAAATTAATTTAGAAGAAGAAATATTAAAAAATGAATATTCAAAAGTAGTAGAACAATTATTAGAAAAAAATAATTTAGAAGAAAAATATTTAGATGAATATTATAAAATTAATTATGTTGATAAAGATTATTTTATTAGTAATATAAATAAATTTTTAGATCTAAATTATAAAGCTGAAGAAATAAATAATATTTTTACACATAATAAAGAAGTTATCAACATATTGTTAGATATGAAATATATAGATTTAAAAAAAATGGAAAATAGTAAAAATTATGATGAAACTAAATTAACAAGATATTTAAGTTATTATCATGACAATAATTATGATGAGGAAACAGTTGTTACTTATGTAAATATTGGCTTAGATTTAGAAGGTTATTCTAAGTATGTTAGTTATACTGCTGAAGAAGCTCAAGATGATTTAACAATATTAGTTAATAAATATCATAAATTACCTGATGATTATGAACCAGATGATTTAACCCCTTTATCTTATAATAATGGTTATTATAAATTAAGAAAAGACGCTGCTGAAGCTTTTGAAAAATTAACTAGTGCCGCGTTAATTGATAATGTTGTTTTTTATCCCTTTAGTGCTTATCGTTCTTTTAGTACTCAAGAGAGATTATATAATCGATATGTAGATGAAGATGGGCAAGAAAATGCAGATACATATTCGGCTCGCCCAGGATTTAGTGAACATCAATTAGGTTTAGCAGTTGATGTTCGAAGTAGTACGCTAAATGATAACTTAACGCCAGAACATTATGAATGGATGCTTAATAATTCTTATAAATATGGTTTTATTGTAAGGTATCCTAAAGGAAAACAATATATTACCCAATATATGGAAGAACCTTGGCATATAAGATATTTAGGAATAGAACTGGCTACAAAAGTTCATGATTCAGGTTTAACTTATGATGAATATTATGGTTTATATATGGAAAAATATTAAAGCATTTTAAAACTACCAGAAGGTAGTTTTTTAAACAATTAAATTAGATGGTAATTGTTGAGCTTCAATACTTTGCTCAATACAATCACTATTTCTGCCCATTAAAGTCATTGCTGAATTAAATAATTCAATTCTTTTACTTTGATCTAATAAAGAATTCTCTGAAGCTCTAAGTAACGCTTGAGCATACATAAGACTTTGAAGGTTACTTATATTTTGATTAATTTTAAAAATTTGGTCTAAAAGTATATCATTATTTTTGTCCATAATATCCTCCTATTTTTATTATAATCTATAACTTGAATAATTGCAAAGTTTAAATATATTATTTTACTATTCTTTGACATTAATTATCTTTTAAATTATTGATGTCATTAATAGTTAGACCAGTTACTTCTGAAATTAAAGAAATATCCATATTTTTTTGAAGCATATTTTGAGCTATTTCAAATTTAGCTTCTTTTTCACCTTTGGCATTATAGATGTGTTTTAGCCAATAATCTCTCGTAAATGTTTCATCATCTTTAGTATCTTCATAAAAATCATCAATTACTTTAGCTAAATCCATTAATAATCCATCTCCTTTAGCAACTTTATCTCTTTCCTCTTTGGTTTGAGCCCCGATAAATTTTAACCATTTAATATATCTATTATTAGTATAAGGTAATTGACGAGCTTTGTCAAGACGCACAAAATCCATATTGGCATTCTTTCCAATTACTATAGAGCTTTTTATTTCTTCACTAATTTGAATATTAGTTTCATTAATAAAATTTATTTGGGTAACTTTAGTTATTTGATTATAATTCATACCTTTTTTTAATTCAGTAGAATAAATACGCATAACATAGTATTCACTTTTAGTATATGCTACTTCATTAAAGAAACTATGCATTTCAATATTAATAATTAGATTATTAGTTGTTATAATTAAATCAGCTCGCACATTTTTATCAAAATAATTAAATTTATTTAAAGTATCTTCTTTTCTAACATTTAATTTATTAGCTAAAGTACCTTTTTTTAAACCTAGATGACATTCTAATAAATCTTCTAAAAATAAATGATTATCCGGATTAGAAAAAATATCTTTAAATAAAATATCATTAGATAAAGGAATAAAGTTATTTTGCATTAATGTTGGCATTTAAACCTCCTTTCTTCTTTCTTAAAATTAAGAAATGTAATTATAATAGCATATCTTATATGAATAATTTGTCGAAAGAAGGTTCAAATCATTAATTTTTCTACTTTTTTTAAAGTTATCAACATTCTATTTATAATTTAAAAAATATCACTTTAATTAATTATTTAAGTTTAAATTTTGATAAATATTATGATTTATGTCCGATTAATTATTATAAATATAATTAAAATAATGTACAAATTTCGGACTTTTTGGTATAATTTTATTAGAGGTGCAATTATGAAGTACAAAATAGAATATAATGACTTGAATGAAGAGACTAAAACTTATATAAATAAAGCGATAGATATATTTTTAGCAATATATAATAAAAATATAGTACGAAATGTTAGAAACTTGTATGATACGATAAATAATTATAACCTTACAGCATTTGATAAAAAAATATTAGCTCTTTTTATCGCTGGTTTTTTAGCAGATGGTAATTTAAAAAAGATATTATCGCAATTTGATGAAATAAAATTAAATGATTTATTAAATTTTATTGATGTTAATCAAAACGGTATTGTTTCTAATGAAGAAAATTATGAAAAACTTTACAATGAATATTTTAAATTAGATTTAATTACTCTTATTGATGAAAGATACAATAGCGTGATTGTTAATTTTGTTACTTCTGAATTAATATTTAGTTCACTTCAATACTCTGATTTATATGGTTCTCAAATCTTGGATTTTTATGCATATGAACATAATTTAGGGAGTAAAGTTTTAGGGTTTTCTTCTCACCCTTTATTTAGTTCCCTTATAAGTCATCTTAAATATAGTGGAGCAATAAATTCTGAACTTTCGGCTAAAAATAATCATACTTTTTTAGCGGATTTTTATGATATTGATAAACCTAATCCTAATGAACAGACGAGTAAAAAAAGTGCCGATTTAATTGACTTTAACGATGAACATATTTGGGATTTATTAGAAGATATAAAAGCAAAGTTTATTGGTCAAGAAAAATTATGTGAAGATTTATTTTACAATATTGTTAATAATCAACAATTAGTTGATTTAGATGAATTGCCTGATGGACAACGTTCAATTATCTTTTTAGATGGACCAACCGGTACTGGAAAAACCGCGATAACTAGGGAAATAACAGAAAAATTAGGTATTCCTTTTGTTGCAACTTCTGTAGTTAATTATTCATCAACTGGTTATGTTGGGGCCGATATTACTGATACATTAAATGAGTTATATACTAAAGCGGGTTATGATTTAGAAAAAGCTCAAAGAGGAATTATCGTATTTGATGAATTTGATAAAATCGCTTATTCAAAAAGTGGCGGACTAGAGATGAAAAAAGCTGTTCAACAACAATTACTTGATTTTATGGGTGGAGGTAAATATAATTTTAGATATCATAATTTTGATACTTCAAAATTAACCTTTGTATGCTTAGGAGCTTTAACAGAATTACGTTTTAATAAATTAAAAAGAGATTTTACTATTGGTTTTGGTAGTGCTGATAATAGTAGTGGTCAAAACTATACAATTACTCCTCAAGATTTGGTAGACATTGGTCTGGAAAGAGAACTAGTTGGAAGATTTAATACTTATTTACATACAACTGATTACGATAAAGTAAGTCTTATAAAAATATTAAAAGAATCAAAAATTAGTCCATTAATTGGCTTTAAGAAATGGGTTGAATCAAAAGGTAAAAGTTTAGAAATTGATGATGCCGTTTATGAATTAATTGCTAATCAAGCCTATGAATTAAATACAGGAGCTAGAAGTTTACAAACTATTATAAATAATATTCGAACTAAATATATTAGGGAAGTTCTTAGAGGTACTAGTAAAGTTGTTACTTTAAATGCTGATGTCGTGGAACAAATTAACGATCATATAATAAATAGAAAAGGGAGAAATTAAATGAATTATGAATATAATGGTAATTTATTAGAAGATGAAAGAATAAATTTAGTTGCTAAGGAAATATTAACTAAATATCCAGTAATTTCAAAAGAAAATGCTATAAATGCCGCAATGTTGGAAGGTAAAATAGATAAAGAAAAATCTTTAGATATGGAATTAAATAGATTATATAACATAATGTTAGTTAATTCCTATGATAAAAATATTGTAAAAATAGTATATAATGATTATCTTAATATTTTAAAACAAAATTATATTGAGGAAGATAATATTCATTTAATTATAGAAAAACAAATCTTAGATTATTTAAATGGCTTTTCAACATTTCCAATTATAAGTGATTTTATTAACAATTAAAAAGTGATAGGAGACTGTAAATAAATTTGTGTAAAGATAATCCTTTCTATGATAAAATATAAATATACAT
>CANQOE010000097.1 GCA_947625315.1 uncultured Bacilli bacterium
TTGTCTTTACCAAAATAGCTATTTTTTAAAGCTTTATTTAAATTTTTTAATTCTTCTTCAGCATAATATATTTTATTTTTTAATTTACTAATAAAGTCTTCATGAAAACTTTTTTGACACTGTTCTTCAAATTCTATACTTTTAGACTTATATTTCTTTATATCTTTTTCACGCATTCGATATAATTCTTGGAGATAATACTCAACATTTTCTATAGAAGTAATTTCATCTAATTGATATTTACTATTATATCCTTCTTGGAAATTTTCAATTTTAGTTTTTAATTCTATGTAAGAATTATTTAATAAATTACTATTTTCTTTTAGACTTTTTTCCAATTTATTAATATCTTTATTTACTAATAGTTTTTTAAAATCTTCTTCATAGTCAATATAACTTTTCAGAGAGTCTGTAAATTCATCATATTCTAATTGTAAATTTTTCATATCATTAGATAATGTTGTATTAAAAGCACGTAAGGAAATTAAAGATTCATTTACTTCCTCTAAAGCTTTAGTTTTAAAAGACTTTTCATCTTCTAATTTTTTCTTTTCTTCTAAGACATTAGTAAATAAATTATCAACATTTAATGATTGGTGACGTTTTTTTATTGTCTCTAGCTCATTAACTGAATCTATATATTTTTGAATAAAGGGAAGAGATTTAAAGATATAATCAAAATCAATATTTTTTAAATTGTTTTGTAATAAGTCTAATTCATTATAGATTTCTACTGATTCATTATAAAACTTGCTGGTTGTAGCTTTATCAGTTTCATACATTTTAATTTGTTGATTTAAGGCATCTTCTCCTATGTAGTAATATTTATATGCTTCAGGATTAATTTGTCTAGCTGTATGATTACGATAAGTCATACAAGTTGGCGTAATAGCGTTATCATATTTTTTTAAATCATTTATTTCTTGGCAGCAAGTGACTCTTTTTAATAAGTAAAAAGCATAGTCTTTAGCATAGATATTTGAAGATGTAATATAATTTGAAAGATTATCATTAGTAGTATCATTTTTAAAAGTTTTTTCTCTTATTTTAGCAATGTTTACTAGACCAACACCAGAAATTTTTTTGTCCTTTTTTATAGATTCATAAATGTTTAGGGCTTCATCAAAATATTTAGGTTCAACAATCAAATCAAATTTTTGAGTATTTAAGTAGCCCTCAATAGCATTACGCCATTTTTCATCTGTTATTTCAAGATATTCACATAGTGGTCTTATTTCTATATCCTTTTTATATTTATCTTTTAAATAATTGGCTATTTCTGTTTGAAGTATAGTTATACCATTATTAGGATAAGGAAATTTTTTAGCTTTTAATAATGATAAATTATTTTCAATTTCAGTTAACTTTAATTTTAATTTTTTTAAATTTGTATTTGTATTATAAGCTTTTTCATCAATATCTTTTTTAGCTATGGTAGCTTCATGATAAACATTATTAATTATATCCTTGATTTGAGTAAAGTCAGTTGCATAAACATCTAACTTTGTAAGTTTTGTAGACCAAGAAAAATCCTTTAATGTTTTTTGAGTCATTTTAATATAATCATTTAAATTATTTAAATCTATTTTTAAGTCTTTTACAGTTTGAGTAGTTTCTTTTTCTTTTTCTTCCCAATCTTCTAATAATCTATATTCTTCATGTTCTAATAATCTAGTTTCATATTTAGAAATCATTACGTTAAGATTACTTATATCGTTATTTATGTTTTGTAGTTTTTCTTTTAAAAGATTTTCCTCATGAGTATTTTGATTTAACTTAAAAGTTATTTCCTCTAATTTTTTAGTAATCTTAGTTAAAGATAGCTTTTTTAAAAAGTAGTTGTTTTTAGAAATATCTTCTTTTGTTTTTAAATAATTATTGTTTAAGTCTTCTAACTTTTCTAGTTCAGTAATTTTAGCTTCTTCATTAGCAATTAACTCTTGAAGATTACGAAATTGTTCTATATTTTGTTGGAGATTTTCTAAAGAAATATTATCTTCAGAAAGTAAGAAAGTATTTACAAAGTCGTTAATATTAGAAATTGGTTTAAAAGCTAAGGCTTTTGTTAGTAACTCAGAATATTTTTGATGAGGAACGCCTAGAAAAGAAGAAAGCATTTTAGATATTTCAGAAGTGGTATCAAAATATTCAACATTTTCTTTTCTTTTAAATCTATTCATACTAATAGGTATATTGTCATTAATAAATAAAGCATCTTCTAATTGACATTTAGATATTCGAAAAAAGCCTCTTGTTAGATTAGAAGTACTAGGTATTTGAATAATAGCACCAATAACATCATATTTTTTTGCGAAATCATCATAAAACTCTAGAGCTATATAAGAAGTAACATCTTGAGATCGCAAATATTCTTTGTTACTTAAACTTAATTTTCCTCTTACGTAGGATTCTAAAGTTCTTTTGGTAATCTCACCAGCAGCTTGATTAAATTTAGCTTTACCTCCTGTTAAAACATATTGAATAGCATCTAATAAAGTTGATTTTCCACTACCATTTATACCTGTTACAAGAGTATTATTTTTAATTTCAAATGTTTGATTATAAAAGGTATGCCAATTAATCAATTTTATCTTCGTTATTTTTTTCATAACTATCACCTTTTTCTTGATAAGAATTAATTTTATCATTTAATTGCTTTATATTATTTACTTCTACAATATATTGGATTGTTGGATAAATTTCAATTAAAGTATCATCTTTTTGGAAATTATTACCCTTGAAATTTATAATATTATACTTCTTAAACAAAGTAAGACCAGTTGTTAAATCAATTGTTTTAAATCTTTGTAAGTTATCAAAATTAAATTGTTCACATTTACTTTGAAGTTCACCTATAGAAGTAATAACTTTGTTTTCTAAAGATATATCATGTAATTTTTGATGATATAGTAATCTTAAAATTAATAGTAAAAGACTATTATTCTTATTGAGAGATAACTTTTTAGTATATTCAGATGTTAGTACTAAAGTTTTTTGAAGACTATAATGAGTTAATTCTCTAGCACTAAGAAGAAAATAATTTTTAAAGACTTCAAAGTGAGTAACAATAAAATAATAATCTTTCTTGTCTTCTTCTTTACTAGCAGTTAAGTAGTTAACATTTATCATTTTGTTTGTAAGATAAGCAAAAGTTTCTTGTTCTTTATCTGATAATTTTTTATATTCTTCAGTAAATATAGTAAGTACTTCATTCATTTTTGTTTTTCCTTTCTATTATAAATGATGGGATATGAAGATTATCAATTTTCTCTTTAGTATCTTTCCATAGGACTTGATAGTCACAGGTTGTTTCTTTAGAATAAATTAAAGCTAAGAGTACTTTGATAAATTCACTTTTTTGCTTGATATTAAAATCTTTTATTGTCAAACTTTTTTTTGAGCTTAGCATTTTCATAATTTGATTGTTAATTTCTTTTTTAGAATGTTTTAGATTTGTCGCTAATTGGTTGTAAAAGTTTTTTTCAATAGTAGTATTTAAATTAGTTCTGCTTTCTATAGGTAATTCGGAAAAGATGATGCTGGTTCTTGGTGTGTAAATGGAAGTCTTTATGATATTTCTTGTGTCAAATAATTTAAATGTCATGTCTATTTCTTCAAGTAATGAGAAGTTTTTTAAAATATTTATTAAATATCCTTCAACGTTAGCATTATGGTTCATAAGCATTTTTATTCTTTCAATCGCAACATTGATATATCGACTATTTTTGATATCTATTTCTTCCATAATAGTAATGATACGGTCAAAAATTCCTTCTAAATAATTCATAGATTCATAAAATTTTTCTGTAGCAATTATTTCATCGACATTATCTTCCTTTACAATTTGATCAATAATAGAGGTCTTGTAGAAATTTTTATCTTTAATATCAGCACATAGTTTGTTAAAAGGAATTTTATACTTATTGGGATTATCATTAGTTTTCATATAAAAATAAGCATCGTCAATAATTTTCTCTTTATATTCACCAAGTAATTGAGATAAAATTTCTTCTAATTGTTCTTCTTCAGTTGCATTTTCTAAATTAGTAATACGTTTAATATATTTTTTTATGTTAGAGTTTAGGCTTCTTAATTTTTTTAGTAAATTATTAGCTTGATTTATGGTGTCTTGAATAGTAAAATAGCCTCTTTTTATTTCTAGTCTTTCTAAATTATGATAAATTCTGTAGACATAACTACTTAATTCTAAACTGTGATTTTCACCAAAGTGAAAATAAGTATCTAAAAAAGAAATAGCATAATCTTCAAAATTTACATATTGCTGCTGGTTTTTGCCATATTCAGTATCAATCCAACCACATTGCTTTAATTTTCTGAAAATAAAATTAGCTTTGTCTTTTGAATCTTTAAGTTCTATATCCTCGTCATTATCTATTTCTACATTTAAATTTTGTTGTAGATAATCATCAATTAAATTAATAAAATCCTCTTTTAAAAATGTGTAACTGTTACTTTCAGATGATTTTGAATAAACAAAAAATAAAATATCTGCATATGTTTGTCTTGATGGTGATGATAAAAGTGAAAAAAATTTGGCCGGGATAATATCGAATAAATGGAACATACTTAATCCCCCTTTAAGTTAATTGCGCCCTATTATAGCACAATTGTTTTATTTTTACAAGATAGGGATAAATTTTTGAACATCTATTTGCTTGGAAAAGTTAATATTCATGATGATATAAGTAATAAATATGAATTTTTAAGTAAGGTATTCTTTAAAAAAAAGAATCCTAGATAATTAAATCTATAGATTCTTATTTATTTTCATTTTGATTATTTTGACCTAAAATTTTAACACCACCATTAGCTTCAACAGTCTTAGTTGCTAATT
>CANQOE010000098.1 GCA_947625315.1 uncultured Bacilli bacterium
AATCAAGAAAAAATTTGCATTTTCTCTTGAAAATATTATGCTTTTAATAAAATTGCATTTTACTATTTAACTAAACATTTCAATAATAATTTATTACTTAAAGAATTAAATGCAATTTTTTTAAATAAAATAACTTTTGGGATTCAGTTCACTATGTGTCTCTTTCTAATAAATATTAAAAATTATTCTTTTTTTCTAATTTTTGTTTTACTAATTATATAATTAAAATTTTGACTAAATTGAATCATTTCATCAGTTGACATGCCATTATCTAATAAATTACTAAAAAAATTTTTACATTGATCTGTATTAACTTTTTTTTGTAAAGATATTAAATAATAACAAGCATCAGTAGCGGTATCAAATACTTTAGCAGAATAAAAACCTCTTTTTTCATCAGTTTCCCATATAATCCATCTGCCATCTTCTATTTTAAAAACGCATTTATAGCATGTTGATCTTCTGCTTCCTAATATAGTATCTTTAGCAAAATCATATTTTTTTCCAGTTTCGCAATAAGAGTGAATTGCAATTATTTCTTGTTTAGATAAACAACGAGTTTCAGGATATTTTTCTAAAAAAATATCTACATCAAATTTGCATTCTTCAAATATATTAATAGCGTTCATATAATGCTTACATACTATTGCGGCATGATTTCCTTCCTCTATCATTTTAATACTTCTTTCTCTTTCTGGCCTTTTTTGCATTTTTTGCCTCCTTAATTAATTATAACATACGGCAGACGTTGTCCGCAACCTAATCACCAAAAAATTTCAAGAAAAACTTGGAATTTCAGAGGGTTGACAAAGTAAAAAGATTTTGAAAAACAGTCAGAATCAAACTATAAAGTTCGACTAAAATACAAATTGGAGCGATTGTGGAAGATATTTACAACTTTAAATGTGTAAATTTTCACACTATAACTTTCTTACATAATGATAGTAATGAATACTATCATTGTTATCCAAAGGTAAATATTCAAATTGATTACTAAATATAGATTTTTCTAATTCTAGCACTTTTGATAAATCTTCATTAACAAATTGTTTTATGTGAGAGCATACAATCGAACCATTTTCTTTAAGTAATGGTTGTAAATTTTTAATAATGATTTCTAAATATTCTTGTTTTCTATAGTAATCCAAAATATTAGATAAAAAAATAAAATCGTATGTTACATTCGTATCTATTTTTGTGGAATCGCATAAATTTATATTATAAAATCTTGGAACACTAGAAGCAATAAGACTTAATAATTTTTCTAAATTATTATAATAGCAATTAAATAGATTATAATTAAATATAAATAATGATTTTTCGCAATTTAATTGAATTAATTTTGAAATAACATATTTCCAAAATATTAAACTATCTTTTTCATACTCTGAAGTTTCTGAATTGCAAAGAACGGTATTTATTATATTATTTATATTTTTCATATCAAGCATGCCTATATCAGTTATATTATTTTTAAGTAGCCATTTTCTTAAATAATAATAACGATAAGTAAGCGGATTTATATCAAAACAGTCAATTATTTCTGCTCCACTTAAATATGCCATATATAAATAGTCTGAGGAAGATAAAACTGTAAAAACATTTTTATTAGTAAGATCAATTTTATCGAACAAAATTGATAAATTTTCGTTAGTACAAGTATATATTTTCCTAAATTTATCGTTGCATTCATTATGTAAAATTGAATTAACATATTTAATATCATTAACTAGTTGTCTACTCATAATATTCCTCCCAAAATTGCTTTTATTATATACTAAACTATATATTAATTCAAGAACTATATTGATTTTTTAATATGCATATTTTTCTTGATAGAAATTTAAAAAATATAATTTTATTGTCTATTTTGTTTTGACAAAATAATTAACCCCCCTAGGAATTTTGACATATTTGTCAAAATATCCATTTGGGGATTTTTATTGCTATAAAAAATCATCTCTAAATTGAGATGAAATATATTTGAATGTTCGTGCATTTCGAACAGATTCGTCACTGGAGCAGATAACGAGGATCGAACTCGCATCCTAAGCTTGGGAAGCTCATGTTCTGCCATTGAACTATATCTGCATTACCCTTATTGGGTAATTTAATTTTAACACATTTTTAACTAAATTTAAAGCTTAACTTAATTATTTAATAAACATTGCATCACCAAAAGAGAAAAAGCGATAATTATTTTTAATAGCTTCTTGATAAGCCTTTAAAATAATTTCTCTACTACTTAAAGCACTAACTAACATAAGTAAAGTTGATTTAGGTAAATGAAAGTTTGTTATTAATCCATCAATTGCTTTAAATTTATACCCCGGATAAATAAAAATATCCGTATAATCATGAACAGCTTGAAATTTATGATATTTACTCATAAGAGATTCTAAAACTCTCGTAGAAGTTGTTCCAACAGCATATATTTTACGTCTTTCTTCTTTAGCTTTAGTTAATTTTAAAGCTACAGCTTCACTTACTTCATAATATTCACTATGCATATGATGTTTTTTTATATTATTAACTTCTACTGGTCTAAAGGTTCCTAAACCAACATGAAGAGTAACAAATAAAATTTCGACACCTTTTTGTTTTAGTTCTTCAAGTAAAGCATCTGTAAAATGTAAACCAGCAGTTGGGGCCGCAGCACTTCCTAAATTTTTTGCATAAACTGTTTGATAACGATCCTTATCTTTTAATTTTTCATGAATATATGGGGGAAGAGGCATTTCTCCTAATTCATCTAAAATATTTACTAAAATACCTTGATAAATTAATTTAACGTGCACAATGCCATCTTCTAATTTCTCGATAACTTGGGCTTTTAATTTATTTTGAAAATTCACAATTGTCCCAACTTTTAAACGTTTTTGAGGTCTAGCTAAACATTCCCAAGTATCTTCGCCCATATCTTTTAAAAGTAATAATTCAATCACGGCTTTAGTTTCTTCTTTTTCGCCAATAATACGTGCCGGGATTACTTTTGTATCATTTAAAACTAAAACATCCCCTTTATGTAAATAATCTGTTATTTTATTAAAAACTGTATGAATAATATCACCATTATTTTTATCTAAAATCATTAATTTAGAATCACTTCTATTTTTTAAAGGAGTTTGTGCAATTAACTCTTGGGGTAATTCATAATCAAAATCATTAGTATTCAACTTTATTCCCTACTTTCTAATATGGCAAAGGAAATTTATCGGTTAAAGTTAATACTTCTTTTTTTAAATTAGCTAGTATTTCTTCATCTTGATAATTTTTTAAAGCTTGCGCAATTATCTTACCTATTTGTCTAAATTCTTCTTCCTTCATTCCCCTAGTAGTCATCGCGGGACTTCCAAGTCTAATACCACTAGTTTTAAAAGGACTTTCGGTTTCTTTAGGAATAGTATTTTTATTAACTGTAATACATATTTTGTCTAATATATTTTGTGCTTCTAAACCAGTAAGTCCTAAAGAAGTTTTTACATCGACCAACAATAAATGATTATCCGTTGTTTCACTTACTATTTTAAATCCTTCTTCTTTTAAAGATTCTGCCAAACATAAAGCATTTTTAATAACTTGTTTTTGATAAGTAACAAATTCGGGTTGTAATGCTTCATAAAAACATTGTGCTTTCGCCGCGATTACATGCATTAAAGGTCCCCCTTGAATACCTGGGAAAATAGTTTTGTCTATTTTTTTGGCAATCTCTTCATCATTAGTTAAGATTAAACCTCCTCTTGGGCCTCTTAAAGTTTTATGAGTTGTTGAAGATACTACATGCGCGTAATCTAGCGGATTTTGATGAAGATGGGCTGCGACTAAACCGGCAATATGAGCCATATCTACAAATAGATAAGCTCCTACTTCATCAGCAATTTCTCTAAATTTTTGAAAATCAATACTCCGTGAATAAGCACTAGCTCCGGCCACAATCATCTGAGGTTTCTCCTTTTTGGCTAATTCTCTAATAGCTTCATAATCAAGCATTTCTGTTTCTTCATCTAAATTATAAGCTACAAACTCATAATCAAGGCCACTAAAGTTAATGGCATGACCATGAGTTAAATGTCCTCCATGACTCAAATTTAAGCCTAAAACTTTATCGCCTTTTTTGAGTAATGCTCTATATACAGCCATATTAGCCGAAGAACCACTATGGGGTTGAACATTAGCAAAACGGGCATTAAATAATTTTTTAGCATATTCTATAGCCAATGTTTCCACAGAATCAACATTTTCACATCCCCCATAATAACGATGGCTTGGATAACCTTCGGCATATTTATTTGTAAATATACTTCCTTGTAAAGCTAAAACACTTGGAGAAGCATAATTTTCCGAAGCAATTAATTCAATATTGTTTTGTTGACGAACTAATTCCTTTTCTAAAGCTTCTTTAATTTTATCATCCATAATTTATCTTCCTTTCTTTTGCGCACTTTTTAAAGTATTAGCAAGTAGGCAAGCAACTGTCATTGGGCCAACTCCTCCTGGAACTGGACTAATATATGAAACAATATCTTTAACATCATCAAAATCGACATCGCCATATAATTTATTATCTATGCGATTTATTCCTACATCAATTACAATGGCTCCTTCTTTAACATAATCTTTCGTAATAAATTTAGCTTTCCCAATTGCCACGATTAAAATATCGGCTTCTTTTGTAACCTCGGCTAAATTAGTTGTTTTAGAGTGGGCTATCGTTACGGTCGCATCTTTATTTAACAAAGCTAAAGCTAGAGGTCTTCCCACAATTTTACTTCTTCCGACAATTACTACTCTTTTGCCTTTAACATCAATATTTTCATGTTCAAATAATTTAATAATTCCTTGAGG